>JAFQOJ010000048.1 GCA_017403265.1 Clostridia bacterium | reverse complement strand
AAAAGTGAAACTTTTTGGGGAGAGGAGGAGCAGCGTAATCCGTGAGCTTTTCGCGTTTACGCGAAAACGAGCATTATGAAGCTTGCGACGACGAGACCGCGGCGCTAATAAACACTTCACTTCATCGTCCACAGGACGCGTGAAGTGTTTATTCCCACTCTATTGTTCCAACAGGCTTTGGTGTTAAATCCATAAGTACGCGGTTGATGCCGTCCACTTCTTTGGTAATACGGTCGGTTATTTTATGAAGAATAGAGTAAGGAATTTCTTCAATGGTTGCTGACATAGCGTCGGTAGTATTTACTGCGCGGATTATTGCCGGCCAACCTTCGTAACGGCTTTCATCCTTAACACCAACGCTTTTAATATCAGGAACTACTACAAAATACTGCCAAACCTTGCTAGCAAGACCGTTTTTATCGAATTCGTCACGCAAAATAGCATCTGCTTCTCTTAAAGCATGAAGTCTGTCACGAGTAATAGCGCCCAAGCAACGTACGCCAAGACCAGGGCCTGGGAACGGTTGACGGTATACCATAGCGTGCGGAAGACCTAATGCTTCACCCACTACGCGAACCTCATCCTTAAACAAAAGCTTAATAGGTTCTACAAGCTCAAACTTTAAATCTTCGGGCAAACCGCCTACATTGTGGTGAGATTTAACTGCTTTTTTACCCTCGGCTTGTTTAACGCTTTCAAGTATATCGGGGTAAATGGTACCCTGTGCCAAAAAGGCAACGCCGTCAAGCTTTCTTGCTTCGTCAGCAAAAACTTCTATAAACTCTTTACCAATAATTTTTCTCTTCTTTTCAGGGTCCGAAACACCTGCTAGTAAATCAAGAAAACGGTCGGTAGCGTCAACATAAACAAGGTTAGCATCAAGCTCACCTTCAAAAAGCTTTATAACATTTTCAGATTCATCTTTACGCATAAGGCCGTGGTTTACGTGAACACATACAAGCTGTTTACCGATAGCCTTAATAAGCAAAGCGGCTACAACCGAAGAATCAACACCACCTGAAAGTGCAAGTAAAACCTTTTTATCGCCTACCTGAGCGCGAATTTCGGCAATTTGCTCTTCTATAAAAGCATCTGCTAAAGCCTTTGTGGTTATTCTTTCCATAGCTTCGGGACGTATATTACTGCTCATAAAAACTCTCCTTAGTTAGTGTAGTTATCAAAATAGCCTTGAATAAGTATAACAGGTGTACCCTTATCCCCCGAACCACTTGTAAGGTCACAAAGTGAGCCTATAAGGTCGGTTAACTGACGCGGAGTTGTACCCTGTGCTGCCATATTACCTACAAGGTTATCCTGCTTTTCTTTAATCTTATTGGAGATAGCTTCCTTAAGCTGTTCGCCCGATAAATCTTTAAAATCATTATCAGCCAAATATTTAAGCTTTAATTCGTTAGGTGTACCAACAAGGCCGTCGGTAAATGCAGGAGAAACGCAAGGGTCAGCAAGCTCCCAAATTTTACCCTGTGGGTCTTTGAAGGCGCCGTCACCGTAAACCATTACTTCAATATGCTTGCCTGTCTTATCTAAAAAGCACTTTTGAATGTCTAAAACTAAATCCTTACATTCTCTTGGGAAAAGCTTAACAGTTTCTTCAGTGGCTTTATTAGAGCCCAAAAGACCGTACTTCTCGTTAAAGCCGTTGCCGTCAATACTCTCAGTCAAAATTTCATCAAGACCGTAAACTATTTTAGCACCGCCCTCTTTTAAAAGACGTTTTGTACGAACACGTGTATGAATATCGCAAGCTAAAACACAATCGGTATAATCTAAAATTGATTTTGCTTGGTTAGCGAAAATAATTTCTACTTCGGTACCGCATTCTTCAATAAGGTCCTTATAATACTGAACATAGTCAACACCTGTAAATTTAAGAGGGTGTACACCGAAAACTTCACGATAGCGTTCTAAGGATAAAACATCTGCGTAAGGATTGATACCTGCAGCATCTAATTTATCCCAGTCTGCCAGTTCATTACCAACTTCATCTGACGGATATGCAAGCATTAAAACTATTTTCTTAGCACCCTTTGCAATACCTTTTAAACAAATTGCAAAACGGTTACGCGACAAAATTGGGAAAATTACACCTACGGTATTATCGCCGAATTTTGCTTTAACGTCCTTAGCAATAGCTTCAATAGTAGCATAGTTACCCTGTGCACGAGCAACAATAGACTCTGTAAGAGCTACAACGTCGCGGTCGCGAAGTGCAAAATTTTCGCTTTCAGCTGCTTCAATAACGCTGTCGGTTACAATTTTTACCAAATCGTCTCCCTGACGAATGATGGGGCAACGAATACCCCTTGATACAGTACCAACTTTTCTTTCCATTAATATCCCTCTTATCTAAAATTAAGATTACATTATATTTTACCACAAACAATAAAGAAAATCTACCTTTTTTTGCTTCGATTTTTAACTTTTTTTAAATATACAAAAATATAAAGACTTGACAAACATATTATAGTGTGCTAAAGTATATTTGTAAGATAGAGGCGCGGTATGTTATCAGTAAGGTTTGGATGGCAATCACGGCAGTGAGATGCCAAACATGAAAGGAACAACCGCCGAAGAGAGTTGCCGGCAGGCGCTACTCTGGTAAGACGGAATAATATTCGGCTTACTGTCGCATTTGCGGAGTGCTATCAACAATAGGAAAATCCCTATAGATATTTTCTAATGTTTGGTAGTCGAGCAATCGGCTATTTTTTATTGCATAAATTTTGGAGGAAAAAGTATGAAAAAGACAGTTTTTGAGGGCATGGCTACCGCCCTTATCACCCCTATTACCGAAAACGGTATTGATTATGATGCCTTTGCACGCCTTATTGATTGGCAGATTGAGCAAGGCATTAATGCGCTTGTTGTTGCAGGCACTACAGGTGAAGCTTCCACCTTTAGTGATGATGAGCACCGAGATGCTATTGACTTTGCAGTAAAATATGTAAACGGCAGAGTACCTGTTATTGCAGGTACCGGCTCTAACGATACTAACTACGCGCTTGATTTAACCCGTTGCGCGTGTGAATCAGGTGCGGATGCGGTTTTAGTTGTAACACCTTATTACAATAAAGCAACCCAAAAAGGACTTATTAAGATGTTTACCACTATTGCTGATGCATCTACAGTGCCTGTTATTCTTTATGATGTACCTTCAAGAACAGGTGTTTCAATCAAGCCCGAAACCGTAGCAGTTTTAGCAGAGCATCCTAATATAGTTGGTCTTAAAGCAGCAAGCGGTAACATTTCTGAAATTGCGAAAACCGCCCACCTTTGCGGCGATAAAATTGATATTTATTCAGGTAACGACGACCAAACACTCCCCATTTTATCCTTAGGCGGTAAGGGTTGTATATCTGTGCTTTCCAACCTTTTACCAAACGAAGCTGTTGGAATGTGCGAAGCCTATTTTGCAGGCGATATACATAAAGCCGCTCAAATGCAGCTTGACTTTTTACCACTTATTGATGCTCTCTTTAGCGAAGTTAACCCCATTCCCGTAAAGGCTGCAATGGCTAAAATGGGCTTCTGCGAAGATTATTTGCGCCTACCTTTAACTCCAATGGAGGATGCTACACGCGCAGTATTATACGAAGAAATGGAAAAGATGGGAATTAACTAATGATTTGCGATAATTTATCAATAAATAGTTCCGGGCATCTTTGCTTTGCGGGTTACGATACAGTAGGGCTTGCGCAAAAGTACGGTACTCCGCTATACCTTATGGATGAAAATAAAATCCGCGAGAATATGCGCGAATATAAGACCGCTTTCGAGAAATATTTCCCAAAAGGCTCTTGCCCCGAATACGCTTCTAAAGCCTTTTCGTGTAAGCAAATTTACCGCATTGCAAAAGAAGAGGGGCTGAACATTGACGTGGTGTCTATGGGCGAAATTTATACAGCGTTTAAGGCAGGCTACCCAATGGAAAACTGCTTTTTTCACGGCAATAACAAAACTGATAAGGAAATTGCTTTTGCTATGGAAAGCGGCGTTGGTTGTATTGTAGCCGACAGCGAAGAAGAACTTTTTGCAATCGAAAAAATTGCGGCACAAAAAGGCATTACTCAAAAGATTCTATTGAGAGTAACACCTGGTATTGACACCCACACTCACGAAAAAATATCAACAGGTAATGTTGATTCTAAGTTTGGTATTGCAATTGATACAAACCAAGCAAAAGAAACCGTGGGCAAAATATTAAAGCTTAAAAATATCGACTTTACAGGTTTTCACTGTCATATAGGCTCCCAAATTTTTGAAAGCGAGCCTTTTGACCTTGCAAGTGAATTGATGTTCCGTTTTATTAAGGATATTAAAAACACCTATGGCTATACTCCGCGTATTTTAAATTTAGGCGGCGGTTTCGGTGTTAGATATGTGGAGAGTGACCCAAAAATCAGCTTTACCGAAAAAATAGCCGATATTGCTGAAATTTTAAAGAAGCAGTCTAACGCTTTTCAAATAGAAATCCCCAAAATCGCAATGGAGCCCGGCAGAAGTATTGTAGCAGATGCAGGTCTTACACTTTATAGTGTCGGCTCGGTTAAAGAAATTACAGGATATAAAAATTATGTATCAATTGACGGCGGTATGACCGATAATCCGCGTTACACCCTTTACCAATCTCCCTACACCGTAATTCTCGCGTCCCGCGCGAACGAAAAGACCGATTTTTGTGCCACTATTGCAGGCAGATGCTGTGAAGAAGGCGATGTGATACAGGAAAATGTAATGCTACCAAAACCCAATAGAAACGATATTTTGGCGGTACTTACAACTGGCGCTTATAACTACTCAATGGCATCAAATTATAACCGTGTGCCACGCCCACCTGTTGTAATGCTAAATGAAAACGGCGACTATGTAGCCGTAAAACGCGAAACCTTAGAAGACGTTTGTGTATTAGATATATAAGTAAAAAAACAATCTCAAAAATGAGATTGTTTTTTACTTTATTCGGTATTATTTAAAATCCACATCGGATTCGTAAATCCAGAAAGTATCGCCGTTTGTCATATCTCCAATGTAATCGAGAATGCTTTCATCATAAGCTTTTACACTATTATCATTTTGGGCAAGCATTCCAAAAGCATCGCCGTGTTTTGCTAAAAAGTTATTATTTTCTAAAGTAGGCATACTGTCACTGCCGTCAGGATTATAAAGGTTAGAGAAAATATGTACAAGATTATCCATAGCATAAAGCATAAGATTATCTTTAATTACATAGTTTGTTGCACGGTTACGCTCACCAGGTAGGCCATACCAGGTTTTAATATGGGCAGCTTCGCCTCTATCGGGGCGCTGTTCACAGAAGCCTACACCCGCATACCACATATAGTTATCTTCTATAAGGAAGTTTTCCATACGGCTTGGGTTACCGTGACCTGCCTGACCTGATAAGAAATACTCAATAGAATAGTTACAATATTCTATAACATTACGGGCATAGGTCATATTCTTTTGATTTTTTATTTCTTCTTTACCAACGCCCACTTGTTGAGTAATACCTGCATCATAAATCTGATATATGTAGTTGTCGGTTACTGTAAAATTATCGCAACCGCCGTAAATTTCAACCGCATTACCGTAACGTGTGCCGTAATTTCTACCGAAAATCGCTTCAGACTGAATAGAACCGCCTATCCAACCGAATTCGCAGTTTTGAACAGTAAGGTCTTTTGCTGTACCCGCGCCAACACCGTGCGCACCGCCATATTTAAGACATAAATTATCAATAGTAGTTCCGCCACCGGTAGTAATTATTCTATCTTTTATATTAAACTCAATAGAATCAAAGCGCTCACCAGGGTTTTCAATACTATAAAGATACAATATTCCGGTATCGTAATAATCGTGGAAGAAGTGTAAATCGTCACATAAATCGGTATAGGTTTTAAAGGGCTTACCTGTAGTGTTATTGTAGGTAGAGCCGTCTTCTTCGGTACGGATAACACACTTTATTGCGTGTTTTTCACCGTGATTGAAAACCAAAGTACCAATATCCCTTTTATCAAACTGAATAGACCAAATATTTTCGGTTTCTGTCTTTGTCCAAATAGACGGGTCTGCACCGTCAAAGGGAGAAGCATATATTTTAGGCTTATCACCCTTGCCGTAAGCGGTATAGGTAACCCCGCGCCTTGCATTAAGCTGGCCGCGCCAAAGTCCGCCACGCTCAAAGCATACATAGGCCTTTCCTTCAAACGCCAAGGCATTTACAGCCGAAAGTGTTGCAAGAGGTGTTTCGGGAGATAAGCCGTCGTTATTATCGTCCCCGTTATTAGAAACGTAATAAACAATAGCATCTTTTGGTATTTCCATATTAGGTGAATTTAAAATTTCTTCAATTCGCTCGTCGGTAAGCTTTCGCCACTCGGCTATTTGCTTATCGGTTATAGGCTTAAATGTACTCATTTTTTTCATAACCCATCATCCTTTCAAAAACCAAAATTTGTTTGATTTTCAAGTACAGTATATACTATTTTTTAGCTAATAGCAAGTATAACTTGGATTAAAAACAGGCTTTTTTAATGAGCTGTAAATTTATTTTGCCAAGGTTCCGCCGTCGTTTTTGAGTAAAATTAATATATCTTCTTGCTTTAAATCTAATACATTTATATAAACTAAAACTTCGGTGTCATCATCACTACACAAAAACTCGTAACAGCGTTTTTCACCCGCTTCTGTAGGGATTAGTGTTTTTGAAACCTTATTTATTTTAAGATTTTTGCTTACTCTTTCTTTAGCTTGTTCCTCTGTATATTTTGCGGTTTCAAAGGCGCGGCTTTTATGATTACTTAAAAACCCACTCGCTTCATAAAACATAACTTCGCCGCTATCCATAGCTATACCCACCTTTATTAAATCGGTATAACATATTGTTTCGCCGTCTAAATAGGCAAAGTTTATAACACAAACACCCTCATCAATATAATAATAATTTTCTAAAAAATTATTTAAAGAACGGCTACTCAAAAATCTTTTGGCTTTAGTAAGCGCCTGACTGTAGGAAAGTATTGTTTTTTCAATCTGCCTGTATTTTCGAAAATAAACGGGATATCCACCCTTTTTGCTTATCGCAATATCTGTATCACTGTTACCTATTCTAAAGGCTTCAATATCGCCTGATATTTCCCCGAAAACTTGGAACTTGTTATCTTCTCCAAAAAACTCATACGCCTTCTCTATAGCCGTGTCTTCGGTTATATAATCGGCATTTTTTAGCATTTCCGGCTCTTCATCTGTAAGACTTTCGGAATAAGGTCCGTCATAAATAAGGGTTGGATAATCACTAAGTTCATCTTCTAACTTTTGCAAATCACCGTTTAAAGATTCACTTACATTCGCGTCAATTTCATTTTTTATTTCCTTTACCCAATATTCCCGATTATCAAACCCTATTTGTGTGTCACTTACTACTTGGGAAATCTTCTGGGCTGTTTCACTTAAATATCTTATATTATTTTCAAAATCCTTTGGTACTTCTCCCCCATTATAAAGCTTTGTTGAAACCGCAAAAGCATAATTCCCCGCTTGAGACAAAAAAAGGTTTAAAGAATCAAGTCCCCTTATAGACGGAAGCTCCGCTAATGCTGATTTTGAAATTTCGGCTTCGGTTAAAATTTCTGCCGCCATTTTGGCTAAAACTTCGGGGCGGGATGTATATCTTGCCTTTTTTAAAATAAGCGAAATATTATTTATTGATGCTGAAAACTCATTAAGACTGCGAGAATAACTGTTTTCTATTTGAAGCTCTAGCCTCTGTGCATTTTTATAATTTTTAATAATAACACCTGTAAGCACCACTATAACAGCACAAAGAAACGAAACAACCCTTACAATATTGCGTCTTTTCATAAATATCACCTTCGCAGTATTCTTTGCTTACTAGTATTTACAGAATTTAACAAAATATTATAGGCTGACAGAAAAACTGCCAGCCTATAGCTTAATCTTTTTGTTTTATATCTTTAATTATAAATGCAACCGCCACTAGACCGATAAAGACAAATATTATAATGCCTACCGTTAAAAACGGTTTATAATTGGTTTGCGGCTTAAATTGTTCTTTGAAAACCTTATCAATATATCCTTCATCTTTACCGTTAGCAGTATAAAATGCAAGTATAATTTTTTCACCCTTATTTACGGTTATATACTCGGTTAAAATATAGTCCCCACCGCTATCCTTTGATTCTAAACGAAGCTTTAAAAATTTAAGTCCTACGTGGTTTAGAACTTCGCCCTTAGCATCAGGAAAGCCCGAAATATCACCCGAAAGTTTTAAAATTTCATTATCGCTAAGCACCGATAAATCCACTGCCCTTTGTGAAAACTCATCCACAAATTCCATCCTTTTTATCTGCTTGGTATTATCCTTATTCATTGCAAAATAAGTTATATTATTCTGCTCAAAATAGTATTTTATTTCACCCGCATCCATATCGAAAGTTTTGCAAAAAAATTCAATATCGTCTTCGCCATAGACTAAAAACTCTTCCGCTGCGGAAGCGGTAAAGCAAAAAACAAGCAGTAGCACTGCCAAAAGGCAAATAAATTTTTTAAACACAAAAATCACCTGTTGTTCTGTTTTTTAGCTGCTGTAAGTGTGTTTTGCATAAGCATTGCAATGGTCATTGGACCTACACCGCCCGGAACAGGAGTAATAGCCGAGCATTTATCCTTAACAGCCTGGAAGTCTACGTCACCCACAAGCTTTCCGTCTACGCGGTTAATACCAACATCTATTACAACCGCCCCTTCTTTAACCATATCGGCAGTTACAAAGTTCGGTCTGCCCACAGCCGCAACTAAAATATCAGCCTTTTTGCAAACTTCGGCTAAATTTTTTGTTCTCGAATGACAGATAGTAACGGTGCCGTTTTTATGAAGTAAAAGCATACCCATAGGCTTACCAACTATGTTAGACCTACCAATTACAACGCAAGTTTTACCCGAAATGTCAATGCTCTCGAAATCTAACATTTCCATAATGCCTGCGGGGGTGCAAGGTACAAAATCATAGTCGCCAAGCATAATTTTACCAACATTTTGCGGATGAAAAGCGTCAACATCCTTTGAGGGAAGTATAGCATTGATAACCGCCTGCTCATCAAGATGCTTCGGTAGCGGTAGCTGACATAAAATACCGTTAATTGTGCTTTTATTATTAAGCTCATTTATAAGACTCAAAAGCTCTTCTTGGGTTGTATTTTCAGGTAAAGCGTACTCTTCTGAAATAATACCAAGCATTTCGCAAGCCTTTTTCTTATTGGCAACATAAACCTTAGAAGCAGGGTCTTCACCAACAATAATTACTGCAAGTCCTGTAGTAATACCTTCCTTTTTTAAGGCTTCTACTTCTTCTTTAACGCGTTCTTTAACGCTTGCTGAAATAATTTTGCCGTCAATCAGTTTCATTTTCTTTTCCTTCCATATTTTCACTGAATACCGAAACATATTCTGCTTCGGGTTTTAGTTTTTTTCTTATAATTACTATTGCCGTAACACTTATAACTGACACCAAAAAGCCTAAAAGACAGGAAACCTTAATGGGTCCCCACATTAAACTATCGGTGCGTAAAATTTCTATAAAGCCTCTGCCAAAGCCGTACCAAGCGCAGTACATTAAAAATACCTCGCCCGAAAAGGCACGCTTTTTGCTCCACTTATGAATAAGTATAAATCCCACAAGGCACCAAAGCGACTCATAAAGAAAACAGGGATGTACCAAGCCTTCACCCATTTCGGCTATGGTTTTTTGACTCTCCATACCCCAAAAGCTACTGTTTGTAAAGGAACCGTATGCCTCTTGGTTTACAAAGTTGCCCCATCTGCCAACACCCTGACCTATCAAAAAGCCTAAAGCGGCAAGGTCAAATATATCGGGGATATTTATTTTAAATAAGCAACAAACCACACCGCCAACCAAAAAAGCACCTATAACTGCACCGTAAATTGCAATACCTGCAACACCTGACGACTCACCAAAACCAAAAAAATCGGCAATGCTTTCACATTTTACACCATCAAAAATAACATAATAAATGCGCGCACAGAGTATCGATAAGGGGGCGGTAATTAAAACTGCATCAAGCATACGGTCTTTATTGATACCAAAACGTTTAGCATTTACATTACCGTAAATAAGCGCTAACATAAAGCCTAAAGCAATTAAAATTCCGTACCAATAAACATCCCATGTTCTTGAGCCTAACTGCAATGTAAAAGCTATAGGCTTTATAGTAAGATGCATTCCAAAAATTATAACATCATATGCCATAAATTATTCCTCCAGCGGATTTATAACCGACAGTACGGTTTTACCGTTTTCCAAAAGCGCAAGCCTTTTTAAAACATCCTCAGCAGTTACAGATTTCAAATACTTAATTTCATCAAATAAATTAGTATTGTTCATAGCACAGTCCACAAGCTGCATTGTAATGTTTTCTACACTGTTAAAGCTGCGAATAGCGTTGCCGTAAAGACCGCTTCTTATAGCCGCAAAAAGCTTTTTATTTATACCTTCTTCTTTAATGCGTGTAACTTCTGCCTTTATTTCTTCAGCTACTGCATTAGGATTATAAGAGTCGCCCTCAAAAATCACCGCATTATATCCGTCACCGTAAAAATGCTCAAACGAAAAATCGTCATTTATAAGCCCATTTTCCATAAGCTTTTTGTAAAGAGGTGAGCAATCACCTGCTATTACATCAAGTAAGATTGCCATACATACTCGGTCCTTTACTGTAGGCGCCTTGCTACTATCAAGCTTATAACCAAAGCAAAACATTGGTTGTGCTACTGCCAATTTTTGCATAACCAAAGACTCTAAAATTTCATTTGGTTCTTCGGGTTTTATACGTTTAATTTCAAGCGGATTATTTTCTTTAATACCGCCCTCTACCATTTTGAGTATTTTTTCGCTTTCAACATTACCCGCAACACATAAAAACATATTAGACGGATTATAAAATGTATTGTAGCATTTATAAAGTAGCTTATCGTCAATTTCCGAGATACTTTCAGTCGTGCCGGCAATATCAATTCTAACAGGATGGTTTTTATACATTGCAAACAACATATTAAACATTACCCGCCAAGCAGGACTATCGTCATACATACGGATTTCCTGACCTATTATACCCTGCTCCTTTTGTACGGTTTCCTTTGTGAAATAAGGGGATTGTACAAAATTTAAAAGTATATCCAAGTTTTCATAAAACATATTAGAGCAAGAGAAAAGATAACAGGTTTTATCAAAGGAGGTAAATGCGTTTGCATAAGCGCCTGTTTTGGCATACTTAGAAAAGGCATCGCCATCTTCACTTTCAAAAAGCTTGTGCTCTAAAAAGTGAGCAATACCCTGGGGCACCTCTGTTTCTTCTCCATTTACCGAGAAACAGTTATCAATAGAGCCATATTTAGTACCAAAAATCGCATAACATGAATTATACTGCGGTTTTTCGAGTATATATATTTTTAGTCCCGAAGAATGCTCCGCTTTTAGATAGCTTTCTCCAATATCGCTTTGTATAATTTCTTTTTGCATCTTAAGACTCCTTAGGCAAAAGTTTATAAACTGTGTGTAGCTTTATGCCCTTTGCAGCATAAACTACATCTTCTTTTGTGATAGCGTTAATTTTTTCTATAATATCCTCAGGCGAGTATAAATTAGCATTATTTATCTTTAAAGCATACCACAAATCAAGCGAGTTTTGGCTATCATAATAGGTTTTAAGCGAATCACAAAAACTCTTTTTAGATGATTCAAGCTCACTATCAAGAAACTCGCCTTTCTTTAGTATATCAAGCTGGTTAAGTATTTCTTTTTCGGCTTTGTCGCAGTTTTCCTTTTCAACACCCGAATCCACAGTTAAAAGACCCTTGTATCTAACCGAAGTCGCCGAGCAGTAATAGCAAAGGCTCATTTTTTCACGCACATTGGTAAAAAGACGGGAATAAGGTCCACCGCCGAAGATATCACACATAACCATAAGCGGTACAGATAAATCGTCATCACCGTACATATCGCTTGAAAAGCCCATTACAAGCTTACCCTGCTTTAGATCCATTTTTTCTATAACGGTATTTACTTTATCGGTGGGCTTTGCAGGCTTACAAATTTTGCAGTTGGTAATATTACTGCGTTCTAAATTTTCAAAACGCTCTTTTATTCTTTCAAAAAACTTAGGCGGTGCCACTGCACCCACAATATGAACACGCACGAAGGCGGTTTTGAGCATATTTCCCCAAGCGTCATAAAGGCTCTTGCCTGTAATTTTGGCTACATCCTCTTCTGTTCCGCACTTTGGTAGACCATAAGGTGTGCCTTTAAACATTTCGGCAATAAGGCGGTTTTTAGCGTAAACACGCTTTTCGGCAATCTCACCCCTTATGTGCTCAATAGCCTTACGCTTTTCGCGTTCCACATCACATTCACAAAAACTGCCGTTTTCGGTATTGGGATTAAAAATAAGATTCAGCAATAGCTCACTTGCCTGTAACACCAAAGAATCGTCATCTAAAGAAAACTTATCGTCTATAACCGAAATTCTCATTCTAAGCAACTGACAGTCACCGTATTTTTCACAGCTTGAATCAAGCCTTGCACCGTAAAGCTTGCTAAGCTTTATATTAAGCGATGTGAAATCAGGATAGTCTTTACTGCAAGAAGTTAAAATAAAAGGCAACAACGCGTTGTGCGCTACATTTTTGTCATTTAAGGGCAAATAAAAATTAAAGGATACAGATGTGGTGTTAAAACGGCTGTTTTTAATAAAAAGACCCTCTACACCGTTGCCTAAAGAAATAATTTCTGCCATTTTATCTCTCCAAAAATAAAATATTTAATATATTATACCATGAAAACTATAATTTTTCTACTACTAATTGCAAATTTTATTATATTATGGTAGAATATAATATATATAATATTCAAAAGAGGGAAATTATGAAAAACCACCGTATAAGAATACAAAATCGTATACTTATTTCTGCTTTACTTTTGGTTTTGCAGTTAGCTTTTTTGTTTTTACTTATTTATGATAGCAGCCTTTTTTCCGCTTTTGGATTTTACTTTTCTATGTTTTTAGGCGTTGTAACTTCAATTTTCATTATTAACAAGCGCGGTAATGCCGACCACAAAATAGGTTGGATAATTTTTATACTTATTTTTCCTATCTTTGGTATTTCGGTTTATCTTTTGTGGGGTGGCGGCAGAGTTTTACCGCATCTTAAAAAGAAAATGGCTATTTGCCAATCACACTATCTTCCACACCTTATAAAACCTAAAGAGAATATTGACGCTATTACTTATTCCGACCTTCCCCACTCGCGCCAAGCCGATTACCTAGTGGGTGAAACAGGTTTTCCACTTTATAAAAACACCTCGGCCGAGTATCTTCCCAGTGGCGAGCAATACTTTAGACGGCTTATAGAAGAAACCGAAAAGGCAGAAAAATATATCTATTTAGAGTATTTTATTCTTGCAGAAGGTTATATGTGGGACCAACTTCACCTAGTGCTTAAGCACAAGGTAGAGGAGGGTGTTGAAGTTAAAATTATTTTTGACGATTTTGGTTCTATAAAACGCCAGCGCCGTGATTTTATTAAAAACCTTCGCAAAGAGGGTATTGAAATTTCGGTTTTTAACCCAATATATCCCCTTTTCAACACATTTTTAAACAACCGTAACCACCGCAAAATTGTTGTTATAGACGGTAAAATAGCCTTTACAGGCGGTATAAATATTGGTGACGAATACATCAACCACAAAACACGTTTTGGACGTTGGATGGATAGCGGAGTTATTATTAAGGGTGAAGCGGTAAACAGCTTTTTGTGTATGTTTCTTACAATGTGGGAGTTTATAACAAATAAGCGTATTGATATGAAATCCCATATTGCAAAATCCGAAAACATTGACGATGCTTTTGCCATTCCTTATAACGACGGTCCCTTAAACGAAAACAACCCCGCCGAAGGAATTTATATGCAAATTATAAACACCGCACAAAAGTATGTTTATATTATGACGCCCTACCTTGTGATTGATGATATGATGATTTCTACGCTTTCTATGGCGGCAAAAGCAGGAATTGAAGTTTGCATTATCACTCCACATATACCTGATAAATGGTACGTACACAATGTAACACAATATAATTATTTAGAGCTTTTAGAAGCGGGAGTGAAAATTTACGAATATACTCCGGGTTTTTTACATTCCAAGGTATTTTTATCAGATGACTGCATTTCAACAGTAGGCTCTGTCAATATGGATTACCGCAGCTTTGTTTTCCACTTTGAATGCGGTGTTTGGCTTGATAATAAAGAAGCGGCGCTTGATATTAAACAGCATTTCCGCGAAGTTTTGGCAGTATCTAAAGAGATAAAGCTTGAAGAATGGAAAAAGCGCCCGTTAAGCAAAAGAATAAAACAAGCAATACTCCATATCTTTGGTCCTTTAATGTAATTGACATTTTATAAAAATACTGATATAATAATTGTGATATATAAAAATTCGTGAAAGGCGGTTATTTTATGAAAGGCTTTTTTAAATTTATAGTTTCTCTTTTTGCTCTTTTCGGTGCTGCTGTTGGCGCGCTTGCTATTTTCGACAAAGTAAAGAATAAAAATCGTATTAAAGGCGATTATCTTGAATGTGAAACAATAGACTGTGAAAACGAAATAGAGTAATTATCATTTCGCCCCCGAGGTCTGCAAAGACTTCGGGGGTTATTTTATATTAATAATCATAACCACTAGTAAACTAGTGGTATGCACAGCCCCTATAAGGGGCGCCTACTGGCTAGGTCCCTAAAAGGGACCTCGAAAGTTTGGCAACGCATTACCATCTCAGGCAGCCGCTCACGTGCGGCTGTCTTTTTTT
>JAFQOJ010000047.1 GCA_017403265.1 Clostridia bacterium | reverse complement strand
CTCGATTTCTCTCGAGAATTGTCGGGTCCTTATTATTGTCGTTGTTTAATTTTCAAGGTCCGTTTCGCTCCCTCTTTTTAGGGCGCCCGATTATATTACCACATTTAATCCCCTTTGTCAACACTTTTTTGAAAGTTTTTTGAAACTTTTTTCGAATTGTAAAAAAATGCATTAAACTGCCGAAAATCATAATAGATTTTGTGTATTTATTATAACCTCTGCAGTTTTTAAACCGTCCACCGCCGCAGACATTATACCTCCGGCATAACCGGCGCCCTCACCCGCAGGATAAAGGCCTCTAACATTCACGCTTTGCAAATTTTCACCACGCAAAATTCTTACAGGTGACGAGCTTCGGGTTTCGGGCGCGGTAATTACCGAGCTTTCATCCGCAAAGCCTTTAATTTTTTTATCAAACTCTAAAATACCTTGCTTTAAACTATCGGTTACAAAGCTTGGAAAAATCTCACTCATATCCGCAAAAGTATACAAAGGCTTAACTGTAGGCTTTACCTTTGTGAAACTTGGCTCTTTACCGAAAACAAACTCACCCACCGTTGTAACAGGTACAGCACCTTTACATATATTATATGCGGTCTGTTCAATTTTTCTTTGTAATTCGCAACCCGCTAAAACATTATCACTTGGAAAGTCGTCAGGATTAACCCCTACAAGCAATGCACTATTAGCGTTCTTGCCGTTACGTTTAGAATAACTCATACCGTTTACAACAAGTCCATTTTCTTCACTAGAAGAATTTATTACTTCTCCGCCTGGGCACATACAAAAAGTATATACACCCCTGCCGTTTTCCAAATGAACCGAAAGCTTATAGTCAGCCGCCGATAATGCAGGGTGATTATAAAATTTACCGTAGAGTGCTTTGTTGATATCTTCCTGTAAATGCTCTATACGAACACCTACAGAAAAAGGTTTTTTCTGCATAGCGACACCGCTATCACGCAAAAAGGCAAAAACATCACGTGCAGAATGTCCGGTAGCAAGCACCACAGTATCACAGTCAATTTGCTTCGCATTTACGGTTACCGATTTCACTACATTATTATATATAGTGATTTTTTCGAGTTTATTTCCAAAAAGAACGGTGCCGCCCAATGCAATAATTTCTTTACGAATGTTTTTTACAACATCCACCAAAATATCGGTTCCAATATGTGGCTTTGCATCTATAAGAATATTTTCTTTAGCACCGTGCGAAACAAACTCCTGCAAAACCGCACGGCAACGAGGATCTTTGATACCCGTAGTTAACTTACCATCTGAAAAGGTCCCCGCACCGCCTTCACCAAACTGAACATTAGATTCCAAATTAAGCGGTCCGCCGTTTAAAAAGCTTTCAACATCCTTTTGGCGAGTATCGACATCGTTTCCGCGTTCAATAACCAGGGGATTTAATCCTGCACGCGCTAATGCTAACGCACAAAACATACCGCAAGGACCAAAGCCAACAACCACAGGTCGTTTTTGCGGTAACGAATTTGCTTTAAGCCAAGCGTATTCCTTATTTATATATACTTGCGCGTTTTTACATTTCTTTAAAAGCTTTTGCTCGTTCTTACTTTCCACCAAAACCGAACAACAAAAATGTACATTATCCTTTTTTCTCGCATCAACCGACTTCCTATATAAATATACGTTATCAGTTTTTGCACCCAGAAGTTTTTCGACTGTTGATTTCAAAGAGTTAAAGTCAGTATCAAGCGAAAGTTTTAGATTATTTACTAAAATCATTATTTTTCACCAATTGCATTTGCAGCCGCCATAGCACTACTCCACGCCCATTGTAAATTAAAACCGCCGCAGTCGCCGTCAATATCCAAAATTTCACCAATACAGTATAAATTTTTACAATCGCAACTTTCCATAGTTTTAGGATTAAACTGTGTAGTATCAAGTCCACCTGCGGTTACTTGTGCGTTTGCAAAGCCTGTAGTTCCCGTAACGGTAAACTGCATATTTTTGATAATATTGGCAATCACTTGACTTTTGCCACACAAAACACTTGCTTTATCAGAAAGCTTAAAGCCCGCTATTTTTAAAATGACTTGTCCTACACGTTTATTAAACATACCTGTGAAAAATTCTTCTAAAGGACGAGCGCAAAAACGCTTTGCTCTTTCTTCAATTATAGTAGTTAATTTTTCCAACGTAACGTCAGGCATAATATCAAGGCTTATAGAATTTCCACCATTTTTAGAAACTTCACGTGACACTTGCATAATTGGTGGACCCGAAAGACCGTAATCGGTAAATAAAACCTCGCCAAAATCCTGTCTTAAAATCTTGTCATCCTTCAAAACACTTACGTTGGCATCAAGCTTAATGCCTTTAAGTTGTTTTGTAATATCATTGTTGGTTTTTATTTGTACAATTGACGGTTGCGGTTTTACTATGTTAAAGCCTGCTTTTTTGAGGATTTCAAGCATCTCACCATCGCAGCCTAATTTTTCTCCACCCGCAAGACCGCCTGTAGCAATTACAACATTTTCGGTTACGAAGCCAAGCTTATTAGAGAGTATTTTATAATTCTTACCCATCGTATTTATGCCCGTTACCTTCATATCGGTATAGATAATAACTCCCAATTCTTCTGCTGCAAAGCGCAAGCAATCTACAACAGAGCCTGCCTGCAAGGATGCCGGATATGCTTTATCCCCTTCATATATAAAAGGAATACCTATATTATAAAAGAACTTTTCGCAAACCGATAAATTATATTTTTCTAAAGCGTATTTGCAAAATTCCTTATGCTCACCGTGATAACGCTCTAGAGTAATATTTTTGTTAGAAATATTGCATCTGCCGTTACCTGTGGTTATAAGCTTTTTGCCAACACGCGGCAAACATTCAAAAATGCGTACACTTTTTTGAGGCACCAGCTGCTTTATAGCTATAGCCGCACAAAGTCCCGAGGCTCCACCGCCTATTATAATTACATCAGTTTTCATACAAATTATTCCTTATACATATATAGTATACAAATGATAACACAAAATTTTATGTTTTACAAGCAAAAGAAAATCCCGACCGTTAAGTCGGGATTTAAAATTTAAACTTCTACAGTTTCTTTTGCTTCTTCAGTTACATCGTCCTTATAAGACAACATAGGCTTAACATCTTTTTTACGAATCTTACGGTCAACATAGTTTTTAACAACTTTCATAACTAATGGAGTAAGTACCAATACACCGATAAGGTTTGGCACCATCATAAGACCGTTAAAGGTATCCGAAATATCCCAAGCAAGACTTGAAGTAAGCACTGCGCCGAAGATAACAGTAATAACGTGGATAATGCGGAAAATAAAGGTTGTCTTTGCGCCAAAGAGATATTCCCAAGCCTTAGAGCCATAGTGTGACCAACCGAGAACGGTGGTGAACGCAAACAAGAACATAGCGATAGCGACAAAACGTTGACCTATATTACCCCAATGGAATACTTCGTTAAAGGCACCGCCTACTAAAGTAGCGTCTGATAAGCCTTCTGCAATAGCGCCTGTTTCAACATTGAAAACGCCACCTTTAAGGCCGCCTGAAGTAAGAACAACCAGAGCAGTCATAGTGCAAACTACCATTGTATCAGCAAATACTTCAAATATACCCCACATACCCTGCTTAACAGGTTCCTTAACGCTTGAGTTAGAGTGTACCATAACCGAAGAACCAAGACCTGCTTCGTTTGAGAACACACCGCGCTTAAAGCCGTTGGTCATAGCAACAATAATGCCGCCAATACCGCCGCCAACGAACGCTTGGGGCTTGAATGCGTTTACAAAGATTGCTTTGAAAGCAGGAAGAATGGCATCATAGTTAATACCGATGATTACAAGGCTACCCGCAACAAAAAGTACAACCATAAATGGAACAATTTTTTCAGCAACATTGGCAATTCTCTTAAGACCGCCAAGTGTAATAAGAGCGGTAAGCGCCATAATTACAACACCGATAATAATATTGTAAAGTGAAATACCACCAAATACATTTATAGAAGAAAGGGCTTTAACATCAAAAGCTGCAGCAACGTTGGCAACAATCTTATTAACCTGACCCATACTACCAATACCAAATGAAGCAAGCATTGTAAAAATACAGAAAAGTACTGCTAAAACTCTACCAATCCATTTACAACCTTTTTTAGCGCCAAGACCATCGCGCAAATAGTACATTGCGCCGCCCGACCATTCGCCGTTTTCATTCTTGCGGCGGAAGAAAATACCTAAAGCATTTTCAGCAAAATTGGTCATCATACCAAAAAACGCGGCAACCCACATCCAGAAAACCGCACCTGCACCGCCTAAGCAAATAGCAGCAGCAACACCTGCGATGTTACCTGTACCTACAGTAGCAGCCAAAGCTGTACAAAGCGCTTGGAAGGGAGAAATTGTACCCTTTTCTTTTGTGTGACCGATAACGTCCTTCTTAAAAAGACTACCTATTGTGTTTTTCCACCAGTGTCCTAGATGCGAAATTTGGAATACCTTTGTACAAAGGGTTACGATAATACCTGTACCGATAAGTAAGGCTAAACCGAATATGCCCCATACAACGCCATTGATACTGCCGTTGATTTCTGCAATTTTGTCTAACATTTTTCTTCTCCTTTTTCCTGAGTTTCTAAATTATTGAATACATTTTTTGAAAATGGAACTTAAAAACAAAAATTCCGAGTCAAACAAAAAGACTCGGAAAAGTTAACAAATTACATGCCCTTTGTCCTTTTGCCTGAGAGATTAACGGTAAAACCGCCTTGCCCCTTCGGCATCTGCTTAAAGGTATAAACCCTTGTCAGAATTCTCCAAAGTCCTATCCGTTCACAGTCACTTTTTGCTTCTGCAAACTTCATATAGTATTCAATTAAATTGATTATACCACATTATTTCAAAATTTCAAGTGTTTTTTGAAATTTTTTCAATTGACTTTTAAAGATAAAAGTAATATAATCAATATAATATAGTTTTTTAAGTAAAAGGAGATTGTATTTATGGCTTATTATTTTAGCGAAGTATCGCACACCTTTAACGAATATCTCTTAGTACCAGGATACTCTGACAGTAGTTGCATACCTGCAAATGTTTCTTTAAAAACTCCGCTTGTTAAGTTTAAAAAGGGCGAAGAGCCGGCTATTTCTATGAATATTCCTATGACCTCTGCCATAATGCAGTCGGTTTCAGGTGAGCGCTTGGCAGTATCACTCGCTCGCGAAGGCGGTGTATCTTTTATTTACGGCTCACAGTCAATTGAAGATGAAGCCGCTATGGTAGCACGTGCAAAGTCTTATAAAGCAGGCTTTGTTGTAAGCGCTTCAAACGTTACCCCCGAAGACACCTTGGCTGAAATTTTAGCCTTAAAAGAAAAGAACGGTTATTCCACGGTTGCAGTCACTTCTGACGGTACTGCTAACGGCAAGCTTTTAGGTATTGTTACAGGCCGCGATTACCGCGTTAGCCGTATGTCCACCGACGTTAAGGTTAAAGAATTTATGACTCCCCTTGAAAAGCTTATCGTAGCTGACGAAACCACAACCTTAAAGCAAGCTAACGATATTATTTGGGATAATAAGCTTAACTCTTTACCAATAGTTGATAAAAACGGCAACTTAATGTATTTCGTTTTCCGTAAGGACTATGATGCTCATAAATCCAACCCCAACGAATTACTCGATAAGGACAAGCGTTATGTTGTAGGTGCAGGTATCAACACCCGCGACTATGCTGAGCGTGTTCCCGCATTAATTGAAGCTGGTGCTGACGTACTTTGTATCGACTCTTCCGAAGGCTTTAGCGAATGGCAGTCACGCACAATCGCATTTATTCGCGAAAAGTATGGCGATAGCGTTAAGGTAGGCGCTGGTAACGTAGTTGACCGCGATGGCTTTATGTTCTTAGCCGAAGCAGGCGCTGACTTTATTAAGGTTGGTATCGGCGGCGGTTCTATATGTATTACCCGCGAAACCAAGGGTATCGGTCGCGGACAGGCAACTGCACTTATTGATGTTTGCAAAGCACGTGACGAATATTTCGAAAAGACAGGTGTTTATATTCCTGTTTGCTCTGACGGAGGTATTGTACACGACCACCATATGACATTAGCTCTCGCTATGGGTGCTGACTTTATGATGTTGGGTAGATACTTTGCTCGTTTTGACGAAAGCCCAACAAATAAAATCAATATAAACGGCAACTACTATAAAGAATATTGGGGTGAAGGCTCTAACCGCGCTCGTAACTGGCAGCGTTACGACTTAGGCGGCGATAAGAAGCTCTCTTTTGAAGAAGGCGTTGACTCTTATGTTCCTTATGCAGGTACATTAAAGGATAATGTTAACCTTTCACTTGCTAAGGTTAAATCTACTATGTGTAACTGCGGCGCACTTACTATAGCAGAACTCCAAGAAAAAGCTAAGCTTACATTAGTATCAGCTACAAGTATTGTTGAAGGCGGCGCACACGACGTTATTCAAAAAGAAACTTCTTTAGGTACAATTAAATAATAATGCGTAATTCGTAATGCATAATTAAAGCCACGGAAAATTCCGTGGCTTTTTTATATGTCATTGCGAGCATATACGAGAAATCTTTTAGTAGGGCGGAAGCTTGCTCGCGCCGTTTGTAACATAAAATTTTAACGGGAGGGGCAGAGCCCCTCCCCTACAATTTGTCATTGCGAGCGTAAGCGCGGCAATCTTCCAAAGCCTCCCTCTGACGAGGGTGCGGGTGTCCGGTGGACACCTCTGCTTAAGCAGAAGCACCGACCGAGGCGAAAGCCGAGACGGTGGATTTTTGCACAGCAAAAAGACGAAGGGAGAGAATAACAAAGTAAATGTAAAACCACAATTTTCTCTCCCTCAGTCATTTTCACAAAATGACAGCTCCCTCGTCAGAGGGAGCCTTTTTGTCTCGTCATTGTGAAGCCGATTTATCGGTTGTGGCAATCTTTTTCTTTTAGGTTTAAAGATTCTTTCGTCGTTGCACTCCTCAGAATGACATTAATCTATATAGACGCATCGTAGGGACAGGTGAGATTCCCCTGTTAGGGGAAATGTCCGAAGGACAAAAGGGTAATGGCAAAGCCGTAACCTCGACTGTCCGTGAAATTTTATCAAACCTAACGGCATGGCCTTGCGTCCTGCCGTTGTCATTGCGAGCATAAGCTCGGCAATCTTGCAATAAAGCCTTCTCCAGCGGAGAAGGTGGCAAAGCCGTAGGCTTTGACGGATGAGGAGAGCCTTTAAGATGTGAATGAATTACTCCCTCAGTCATTTTTACAAAATGACAGCTCCCTCGTCAGAGGGAGCCACATTAAAATTATTTAGTTTTCTTATACTTATAACTAGACCAACCGGAATAATACTTCGTCTTTCCTACTGTTTTGTAAGTGCGAACACGTACATAATAAGTCTTCTTAGCCTTTAAGCTCTTCAAAGTTACAGATGTTGTCTTGTAACTTGTAACCTTCTTCATCTTGGTTGTGGATTTTGTAAACTTCTTAGAAGTTGAATACTGAATCTCATAACCGCTTACTTGTGAAGACTGCTTTGTAATCTTAACCTTAAGGCTCTTCTTAGCTGCAGTAAGCTTAGAAACACCTGCCTTCTTAGGATTAATCTTAAAGGTAAGAGTCTTGGTACCGGTGTAGTTACCTTTCAGTTTGATAGCAACTGTAGCCTTGCCAACCTTTGTATTATTCTTATAAGATACTGTGTAATCCTTATTCTTAACTAGCTTATTTCCAGCCGAATCCTTAACGGTTACAGTAGGTTTCTTAGCCTTGCCGTTGTAAGTATATTTAGTTGTGGAAAGTTTAAAGCTCTTAGCATATTTAATAGTAGTTGTGATTGCTACTTTACCGCATACTGCACACTTCTTAACAGTCTTACCATTTTTAGAGATAGTTGCCTTTGTTGTTGTAGTCTTATAAGTATGAGTAATAGTTCTTGTCTTAGAACATACGTTACACTTAGTATCGCAGTTGTTGCTATGGGTGTGTTTACCTGTTGCAGCAATTTCAGTGTTTTCGCTACGTTTTGCGTGACATACGCTACATTCTTCGTGCTTAACACCCTTAACGCCACAGTTGTTAAGTTTGTCAACAATCCATTTGTAGTTATGAGTAACTTCCCGAACACCACCACATATGTTACATTCAGTATCACAAGTGTTATTATATTGATGCAATGAAGAGTTTAAAACACATTCAGGTGCTTCGCTTGTTTTAACAGTAAGGTATATACTTGACGGACTTACATAATACCTATCGCTTTCCGCTTTGCGTTGATAAAACATATAGTTTGTTTCTGGAACAAGCCCCTTAAATACATTACTTAATTGCCAGTTAATGCCGTCGCGTGAATATTCATATCCGCTAATTGGCATTAAGGTAATACTATTGTGTGTTTTACTCGATAAGGTTGGTTTAGATGGTGCAGTTTGTAATCCTTTATCGGTTCTAGTAACAAGACTTTTGCTACTTTTACCCACATAAGTGGTAGTTGTTTCTTTATAACGCTGATAAAAATTATATTCCGTACCACAAGAAAGACCGCTAAACACATTACTTGTCTGCCAGTTTATACCATCTTTTGAATACTCACAACCGTCAACTGAATTAAGTGTAATACTATTCTCTGTAAAGCTTTGTACTGTCGGTGCATCAGGAATAAGTGTTTGTTTTGATTTATCGGTTGTAATACTTATGCTTATACTTTTATCGCTTGCTTCTTGAGTATCTGTTTCAGCATATCTTTGGTAGAAAATATAATTTGTAGCAGGTAAAAGACCATTAAAAACATTATCGGTTTGCCATTTTACGCCGTCTAACGAATATTCACCGTTCACAATGGAAACTAAATTGACAGTAGTGTCAGTAAAACTCGAAACAATTGGCATAGTTGGTGTGTTCTGCGCAGCTTTAAATGACACAGTAAGACCTGCACTTGAGTCACTCACAGTCGCAACTGACGATGCTTTTACTCGTTGATAAAATGTGTATGTTGTGTCAGCAGAAAGTTTGGTAAATACATTGCTTGATTGCCAATCTCCGTCGTTTTTACGATATTCAAAACCGCTGACAGATACTAATGTGACACTGTTATTAGTTTTGACTAAAATCGTTGGTGCAGATGGATAATTGCTATATTTGCACTTAACACAAGTTAGGCCCAAGTTTAATGTATTTGAATATTCGTGCGCATTACAGTTATTATAATGCCAAGTTGCATGTAATAAAAAATCATCAGTTTCATCTATATCAATTTTTGCTCTATCTGTAAAACTTCCACAGTACCACACATTAGTTAAATTGGTGTCATAAAAAGCGAGATATTCGATACTCTCTACTCCATTACCCAAGAAAACACTTTCCAAAGAAGAACAGCCATAAAACGCTTCTGGTTCTATCTTTTTTACGCTGTTTGGTATGGTTACACTGAGAATTTCAGAACACATACAAAAACACTTAAAGCCCACTTTAGTAGTCCCTACCGGAACAACTACATCCCCTGATAGAATTTCACCATTTAAATATAATTTAACATTTCCTTTCCACAACGGATTTGAATAATCGTTATTCCAATGCATTTCAAAATCAATTTCACACCATGATTTCAGGTCTTCAATATACACCGATTTGAGACTATAGCAATCTTCAAATGCATGACTACCTATACTTATTACACTACTAGGAATAGTTATACTCGTAATAGATACGCAATTACTAAATGCCTCACTTCCTATACTTGTTACACCATCTTCAATTATGACTTTTTTTATATTAAAATTTATCCATGGGGCATATTCATCATAGAAAAAATCATAATCTTTCATATCACCATTACCGCTAATGGTAAGAACTGTTCCATCCAGCGACCACGTGCAGTCACCTGTAGTACCACCTGTAACTTCTGCTCCAACATTAATTGTTCCCATTGGTACTAATGACAAAAGCAGTAGAAGTGTCAAAACAATCGATAATATTTTTTTCATTTTATTATCCCTCCCAACAATGATATATATGCGAGCCCTTAGGAACATTAATATTTTTATAAGGCAAACTCTTACCTATTAGCGAGTTCAAACTTTTCACATCACACTTTTTTAGTATTAAAAAGAATCTTTTTTGCCATTTTTCAAAATCATGAGAATTATCAATATCAACTTTAACAACTTGTTCAAAAATTGAAACATATTCACCGAGTTTATCTCTGATTTCATTTGCATTTTTGCAAGTATGTGCCAATATTTCGTATTCTCGATATGGTGGATATGTAATATTTGAGAGAAGTTTATGCAACTTCTGCGTTGCTTTATATCCTTCAATTCTATCTTCGATTTTGTAAACGCCTACCACTATACTTTTATAAACCGCTACTACGTATTCGCATTTTTCTATATTATCTCTATTTACTTTCCAACAAGCACTAGCAGCGCCTTTGATATACTCATCTTTTGAAGGGTCTCCAAAATTATAAGGATGTGTCCTATCAATTCTAACTACCAATAACTTCATATTTCCCACCCGTAATGATAAAAAATGCGCCTACCGAAGCAGACGCACAAAAAACGCAAACTCCGATAGCTGCGAAACTAACTCAATGTGAAAAGGGTGTAAACACACCTAATTATTGATGGAATTTGCATTTTTATCAAATTCATATCAATAATTAGGTTAAACAAAGCGCAATTATCCCTATAAAAAGAATATACACCCAATTTCACACATATTCAGTTAGTTTCGCATTATTAGTTTACCATATATTCTCTCAAAATGCAATATTTTGTTGCGAAAGCAGTTAAAAGCCACGGAAAATTTTCCGTGGCTTTAATTACGCATTACGCATTACGAATTATAAAAGTATGCAAACAAGTCCGTTACATCCTTCGTTGATTACACGTTCAATTGTTTCCTGTACTCTCATTCGGGCATCAATAGGCATTTTTGAAAGCTTAGCGTGAAGCCCTTCATTAACAAGCTCGTGCAAGGATTTACCGAATATATTAGAATCCCAAATTTTAACAGGGTCTTCCTCAAAGCCGCTAAGCAGATACATAATAAGGTCTTCCGACTGCTTTTCGCTACCCACAATGGGACTAACTTCGGTTGAAATATTGGCTTTCATAAGGTGTATTGAAGGCGCCGATGCCTTAAGCCTTACGCCGTAGCGTCCTCCCTGCTTTACAATTTCGGGTTCTTCAAGCTCTAGCTCTTCAATATCGGGCATTATAATGCCGTAGCCTGTTGCTTCTACTTCTTCTAAAGCGTTTTTAACCTTGCTGTATTCCTTTTCGGCTTTAGCTAGTCGTGAAAGAGTTTCCATTAGTTCCCATTCGTCTTCTACACTAATTCCCGTAATCTCACTTAATATCTTATAAAACAGGCTTTGGTTTACGCTAACTGAGACTTCCGCACAGCCGTCACCTAAGTTAATATTTTCTACCTTAGCGGATTCTACGCTCTCACAAGTTTCAAACGCCTCCGAAAAAGCGACAATATCCCTAATATGATTTATACCCGAAAGCGACCCCTTTATAGCCTTTAAAAGATCGGCGCGAAGTGGGTGCGAAAGCGGTAAATTGTTTATCCACCTTGGGTAGCAAACGCTAATTTCGTTTACAGGAAATTCAAACAGAATTTCACTTAAAATATTCTTTATATCATTTTCACTAAGCTCTAAGCAGTTAATAGGTGTTACAGGCACACCGTATTTTAGCGATAATTCTTTAGCGGTATTAGTAGCTTCCATAGATTCGGGATACATACAGTTAAGCAGCACTATAAACGGCTTATTTATTTCCTTAAGTTCTTCAATAACCCTTTCTTCCGCTTCGGCGTATTCTTCACGCGGAATATCACTTATACTTCCGTCAGTAGTTATAACAAGGCCTATTGTAGAATGCTCGTTTATTACCTTTTGTGTACCTACTTCGGCTGCCATGTTAAAGGGTATTGGCTCACTGAACCAAGGTGTCATTACCATTCTGGGCTGTGAGCCTTCAATATACCCTAAAGCACTTGGCACAATATAGCCTACACAGTCAATAAGCCGTACATTCATTTTCGCGCTGTTGTCAATGCAAATTTCCGCGCCTTTTTCGGGTATAAACTTAGGCTCGGTGGTCATTATTGTTCTGCCTGATGAAGATTGCGGCAATTCATCATTAGCACGCTCGCGTAAATAGTCGCCCTCCATATTAGGCAATACCAATTTATCCATAAACTGCTTAATAAAGGTAGATTTACCCGTTCTTACAGGCCCCACTATTCCAATATAAATATCTCCGCCCGAACGCTTTGCTATATCGCTATATATGTTGGTTTCTTTCATAAAATCTTCCTCCAAAAACTAAGGCTTGTTTGTAAATAATATGCGGTTTAAATTTTGTTTATGCCAAACTTTAAGCTTTAGAATATTATGTAATGTAGAGGTGCAGTTTTATGAATCTTTTTGAACTTAAAATCGGGCAAAAATGCCTTATAGATAAAGTATATGAAAACCGAAATATTAAAAGACGGCTTTTAGATATTGGACTTATAGAAAACACCACCGTAGAGTGTGTAGGTGTAAGTCCTTTAGGGGACCCTAAAGCCTTTTTAATTCGCGATGCGGTAATAGCGCTAAGATGTGCAGACTGCAGTAATATTTTAATTAAGGATTTGGTAGTATGAGCGATAATATAACCGTAGCATTAGCAGGTAACCCAAATGTTGGAAAGTCAACAATTTTCAATGCGCTTACGGGTATGAAACAGCACACAGGCAATTGGGCGGGCAAAACGGTAGATAATGCAGTAGGTTACTATAAAAGCCAAAAGTTTTGCTACACTTTTGTAGATATACCAGGTACTTATTCTCTTATGGCGCACTCGCCCGAAGAAGAAATCGCCCGCAATTTTTTGTGCTTTCAAAACCCCGATGCCGTTGTGGTTGTATGCGATGCTACCTGCCTTGAACGTAATCTAAATTTAGTTTTGCAAACTATGGAAATTTGCAAAAATGTTATAGTTTGCGTTAATCTTATAGACCAAGCAAAAGCTAAAAAAATAACCGTAAATTTAGAAATGCTTCAAAAAAAATTGGGGGTAGCGGTTGTAGGTACTGTAGGGCATAAAAAGAAAAGCATTTTATCGCTTATAGATACACTTGACCAAAACACCCAAAATAAAAACTACTTAAAAATAAAATATCCAAAACCCTTAGAAACGGCTTTGGATATTTTAGAGCCTAAAATCAAAGAACATACAAATAATAACATAAACCCCCGTTGGTTATCGCTTAAGCTATTAGAAGAAGATGTTACATTACAAAAACAAATTGAAAGTTTTTTAGGGAAAGGTTTTTTAGAAAATGAAGACATAAAATCAGCTTTAAAAGAAGCCAAAACATTACTTCAAACTAACGGAATCACTAAAGAAGATTTAGAAGAATCGATAGTAAATACCATTATAAAAGAAGCAGAAAGCATTACCTCGTCGGTTATAGAAAAGTCCCCAAAAAGCCACTCTTTAGACCGCAAGCTAGACAGTATTTTTACAAGCCGACTTTTAGGGTTTCCAATTATGCTTTTGTTTTTAGGACTTATTTTTTGGATAACCATTAGCCTTGCCAACTACCCTTCCGAACTGTTGTCACGCTTTTTTACATTTTTAGAAACAAAGCTAAGTGAGGGAATGACCTATTTAGGCGCGCCCGAATGGCTTCATAACTGCTTAATATTAGGAGTTTTCAGAACACTTTCGTGGGTAGTATCGGTAATGCTGCCGCCTATGGCTATATTCTTTCCGCTTTTTACTTTACTTGAAGACTCTGGCTATTTGCCGCGCATAGCCTTTAATCTTGACAAACCATTTAAAAGCTGTAATGCTTGTGGAAAACAAGCGCTTACAATGTGTATGGGGTTTGGTTGTAATGCGGTTGGTGTTACGGGGTGCCGAATCATAGACTCGAAGCGCGAACGCTTACTCGCTATTCTCACCAATAACCTTGTGCCCTGTAACGGCAGATTCCCCACAATTATCGCTATAATAACTATGTTTTTATGTTTTGGCAATCATCAATCCCTACTTTCAGCACTAATGCTTTTAGCGGTTATTGTTCTGGGTGTTATTGCAACCTTTATTTTAACTAAATTTTTGTCGGTTACTGTTTTAAAGGGAACACCGTCATCCTATACATTAGAACTTCCGCCCTACCGCAAACCGCAAATCACAAAGGTTATAGTACGCTCGATTTTTGATAGAACACTCTTTGTTTTGGGAAGAGCTGTATCGGTAGCCGCCCCTGCGGGACTTTTTATATGGCTTATGGCAAATATTTTTGTAAACGACGCTTCCCTGCTTACACACTGCGCTTCGTTTTTAGACCCTTTCGGCAAACTATTAGGTCTTGACGGTGTAATTTTGCTCGCCTTTATATTGGGACTACCCGCAAACGAAATTGTAATGCCCATAATAATTATGGCATATCTTAATAACGGCTTTCTTACAGAATCTTCTTCCCTTTTTGCTATGCGCGAATTATTTGTAGCAAACGGCTGGACAATAAATACCGCAATATCGGTAATACTATTTTCCCTTTTCCATTGGCCGTGCGCCACCAGTATTTTAACCATTAAAAAGGAAACAGGCAGTATCAAATGGACTGCCGTAGCCGTCCTACTGCCCACGGTTTTGAGTATTTTAGTTTGTATGGTATTTAATTTTGTTATAAAGCTATTTTAAAAAGGATGCTATTTTAAAGCATCCTTTTTAAATTATAAGCTATTCATAAAGTTTTCTTTATTTTCTTTAGCGGTTGTAGTTGGGCGACCTAAGTCGTCACGCGCACCTATCGAACATTTAACTTCAATAAGCCTTAAACCGCTGTTTTCTTTAGCTAATTTTAGTTCTTTATCCAACGCTTCAAAGGTATCAACACTTACGGCATAAGGGTAACCGCAGCCTTCGGCAATTTTTACAAGGTCTATATTAGCCGCTACTGTGGGCATACCGCCAACCGTTTCGTGTGCGCCGTTGTTAATAACAATATGCACTAAGTTTTCGGGTTTTTCACTACCCACAAGCGCCATAGCGCCCATGTGCATAAGCACAGCACCGTCGCCGTCTATGCACCATATCTTTTTGTCTTTCTTTTCACAGGCTATTTGTAACGCTATAGAAGAGCTATGTCCCATTGAACCTACGGTTAAAAAGTCGTGTGAGTGACCTTGATTATTAGCTTCTCTGATTTCAAAAAGCTCACGCGAAGCCTTACCCGTGGTTGAAACAACAGGGTCGGTGTCACTTACAGCCACAATATGCTCTATAATTTCTTCACGGCACATTTGGTTATCGTTTTGGTATTTCACCTTGCCGTCATACTGCAACGCGCCCTTGCGGACTATAAAAGCCACCTGCTTACCCGCATCTAAAAGCAGCTTCCAAGCTTGTAACTGTGCTTTTACTTCTTGCTCGGTAGTATCTTTACCGATAATAAAGGTACGAATATCCATATCTTCAAGCAGCTTTACAGTTACTTCGCCCTGATAAATATGCTGTGGCTCGTCGTGGATACCGGGTTCACCGCGCCAACCTATAATAAATACACAAGGAATACCGTAAACCTTGTCGTTCATAAGGGATGCCACGGGGTTAATTATGTTACCTTCGCCGCTGTTTTGCATATAAACCACAGGCACCTTACCTGTCGCCAAGTGGTAGCCTGCCGCTAAAGCCACGGCATTACCTTCGTTTGCAGCAATTTTATGTTGCTTACCAATGCCGTATTCGTTTATAAGCCAGTCGCATAAGGGACGTAGCTGTGAATCGGGTACACCTGCAAAAAATTCAAATTCCTTTAAAAAATCAAGCTTCATATTATCACCTTTGGGTTATTTTTAAATATAAATCGTAAAGTACGTCTTCCGACAATGCTACAGGGTTGTTTTTAAGTCTACCTACATTTACCGAAGAAGCTAAAACCCCTATTTCTTCGCTTGTGGCTTTAGGACCGCTTATATCCAATTCCTTTAAAATACCTTTATATTTTTCTACCGCTTCGGCGGCGCTGTTGCAGCCCATAGCATTTGCAATATCTTCAAAGGTTTTAAGCAAATATTCCGCCCCGCGCTTATCACTGCAATTTTGTGGGTTATTAAGCATATATTCCCAAATATGCGCAAGACCAATACCCACCGCATGACCGTGCGGTATACCGTAAAGGGTTGTCATTTTATAACTCATAGCGTGGGCTGATGTAGTTGCGGTTATATTTATAGCCCTGCCCGCATAGTTAGAGCCAAGCATAATTTCTTTAGCGGCTTCGGGGTCGTTTTCAAAAATATACGCCCTATAATTATTTATAATTTTTTCAACCGCAGTTTTAGCATATTGCTTGCTTTCATCGTTAGAATTTACCGACCACCACGATTCAATCGCCTGACAAAGCGCATCTAAAAGAGTGCACTTTTTTTGATATTCGGGCAAGGAATATAATAACGTATGGTCTAAAAGGGCATATTCGGGAATCCAATATTCTTCCGCCAAAGATTCCTTTTCGCCATTGTAATAAAAAACTGCAAAGCGGGTGGATTCGCTGCCTGTGCCCGCAGTTGTAGGAACCGAAATTAAGGGTATTTCGTTGTCTACAAGCTTTTGTTTGAAGTAAATTTCACCGTTGGGCAAATTAACAAACGCCTTAATGCATTTTGCAACGTCAATAGCACTTCCGCCGCCAACCGCTACAATGGCATCGCATTTTTCTTTTCTGAATAAATCTACACCGACGCAAATTTCTTCGTATTTGGGGTTTACTGTAAAATCGGTAAAATATACCGCCTTAGTTTCTATATCGGCAAAGTATTCGTTAAGCCCCATTTTAAAAAAGGAAGGGCGGCAGACAAGCATATATTTTTTAACATTTAACTGCTTTAAAAGGTCACCTATTTGCTTATAACAATTTTCGCCACATATAATTTTTTGCATTTTTATTCCTCCGGAATTAAGTTTATAATCTCCTTAATGCTCATACACATATCATCCGCTTCCTTAGCGCGATGATTTGTAAGTATTGTTTTTGCCACGTTTTGCATTGCGGGGAAACCGCTACGTGTTAGTTGGTTGGCATAAATCACCACGTTAACACCGCGTTCCTTAAATTCTTCTTCAGTTACCGAATTAAAGGAAGTCGGCACAACAACTATTGGTGTATTGGTATTTTGTTTTCTGAATTTTTCTACAAATTCAAAAATTTCAGCAGGGTCCTTTTTGCGTGAATGTATCATAATAGCATCGGCACCCGCACCCGAAAAAGCAAATGCGCGCTCTAATGCATCGTCCATACCACGCTCTAAAATAAGGCTTTCAATACGGGCACAAATCATAAAATCCTTTGTTTTTTGCGCCGCCTTACCCGCGCGGATTTTTTCGCAGAAGTTTTCAATAGAATCTTGTGTTTGCTCAACTTCGGTACCAAAAAGCGAATTCTTTTTAAGCCCTGTTTTATCTTCAATAATCACCATCGAAACGCCCATACGTTCAAGACTTTTTACGGTATAAACAAAGTGTTCGGTAAGTCCGCCTGTGTCACCGTCAAAAATAATCGGCTTTGTGGTAACTTCCATTATATCGTCAATCGTTCTAAAACGGGAAGTCATATCAACAAGCTCAATATCGGGCTTACCCTTTGCGGTGCTATCACAAAGGCTTGAAATCCACATAGCATCAAATTGGTAGGTTTTGCCATCCTGCAAAACGGTGGTATTTTCGGCTATTAAGCCTGTAATACCGCTGTGCGCTTCTAATGCCGAAACACAACCCTTTAAATCAATAAGCTTTCTAAGCCTTCCACGGCGCATATCGGGTGTGCCTAACTGAATTCTCGAACGTTTTTCAAGCTCTTCAAACTTACTGTCCGAAGAATAGGGGTATTCTACAAGTCTTCCGCCGTATTCAGCAAGCACCGACACAACTTCATCACGAATAGGCTTTTGAAAGCCTGTGCGCCAGTCGTCGCCGTGAACTACGATAGTCGGCTTCAATTCACGCAAAATATCGGCATAACTCAATGTTTTTTGTTCTATAACATGCTTTACACCAACAATATTTTCAAAAATGATTTTTCTTTCACTAAAAGGTTTTAAAGGAAAACGCTTATAGCTTGCAATAGCCTCATCTGAAAGAACACCTATTGTAAGCTCGCCTAATTTTGAAGCGTTTTTAATAATGTCGATATGTCCGCTATGGATTATATCGGTAGAAAAGCACATATACACGGTTGAATTGTTTGTATTCATATTTCTTTCCTTTCGTAAATGGTCTTTTGTGATTATACCAAAAATCAACAATTTGTCAACAAACAATTTGTAAATTAATTGTTAACGGCAATTTTATCACCTTTTGTTGATTATTAATATACTTTTAACCCAAAAATATAACCATAGCATTATTTATAAATTTGCTGTCAGATAAAGGAACACCTTACCTGACAGCAATTTTTAATTTTTTAAGCCTTTAGCTGCGCTATGGTTACACCGTTTTCGCCTTCGCCAAAGGTGCCTAAGCGAAAACTTTCTATATTTTTATGATGTCTTAAATGTGCCCCAATATTCTTACGCAGCACTCCCGTACCCTTACCGTGAATAATGCGTATGGTTTCAAGACCCGAAAGTATTGCAGTGTCAATATAATTATCAAGCTCCATAATGGCTTCATCACTTGCTTTTCCAATAAGGTTAATTTCGCCCGAAATCACCCTGTCTTTTCGGGATGTAAGCCTCGAAACATTACGGGTTTTCTTAATTTCGGTAGTGGGCGCGTTTTTAGATTTAAGGCGCAGGTTTTCAAAATCTGCCCACATTTTTATAGAGCCCGACATCACATAAGCCTGCTTCTTTTGGGGCTTAACATCAATAACCGTAGCGTCGCGGTTAATATCGGCAATAATCACAATATCCCCTTTAGAAAGGGTTGTTACCTTTTCGCCTGCAACATTATGACTAACAACAGGGTTGGCTTCGTCTTCAAGCTCTTTTAGGGTATTTTTAAACATACCTCTTGCTTTTTCAGCCATTTTTGCCGAGTTTTCGGCATTTATGGCTTTTTTCATTTCTTCTAGCTCATTTAAAAGCAGAGAAGACTTATACCTTGCGTTTTCTATTATTACATTAGCTTTTTCGCGAGTATCCGCCATAAGCTTTTCGGTTTTAAGCGATAACTCGTGCTCGCGCATATCAATTTTCTTTTTACTTTCTGCAATCTCAGCTCTAAGCTTTCTTGCAGTTTGGTGTTCTTTTTCTGCTTGTTTTCTCGCCTTTTCTAAGGATGCAACCACCTTTTCAAAGCGTAAATCTTCTTCATTAATTTGTTGCTTTGCGGTTTCTATAATACTGCTGTCAAGTCCCAACTTGCCCGAAATTGCAAACGCGTTAGAACGCCCTGGCATACCAACAATAAGGCGGTATGTAGGCTTAAGAGTTGCAACATCAAACTCACAAGAAGCATTTTCTACACCCGCAGCATCAATAGCGTAGGACTTAAGCTCGGGGTAGTGAGTAGTTGCGGCAACACGGCTGCCAAAAGCAGAAAGCCGCATTAATATTGCTTTTGCAAGGGCGGCGCCTTCTATAGGGTCGGTACCTGCGCAAAGCTCATCAAAAAGCACCAACGAATCATCATCCGCTTGCTTTAAAATTGAAATAATGTTAACCATATGCGAAGAAAAGGTTGAAAGCGACTGCTCAATGCTTTGTTCATCACCAATATCAGCAAAAACCGAGCTATATATTGCAACCTGACTTCCGTCATCACAAGGTATCATAAGACCGCACATTGTCATAAGTGTTAAAAGACCTATGGTCTTAAGGGTTACCGTTTTACCGCCTGTGTTAGGACCTGTTATAACAAGGGTGTTATAATCCCTGCCAAGCTCTACGGTAATAGGTACTACGGTTTTATAGTTAATAAGCGGATGACGCGCATTTTTTAAATAGGTATGTCCGTTTTTATTGATTTTCGGCATAGCCGCTCTCATTTTATAAGCTAGCCGCGCCTTTGCAAAAATAAGGTTAAGCTCTACCAAAGCATTGTATGAAGGTATAATACTGTCACAAAAATTACCCGCTTCAGAAGATAGCTCGGCTAAAATGCGGTCAATTTCTTCATTTTCGCGAAGCTTTAAAACACGAATTTCGTTATTGGTTTCAACTACGCTCATAGGCTCTACAAATATAGTAGCACCCGTAGCAGAGGTATCGTGCACGATACCGTTTACTTGTCCCTTATATTCCGCCTTTACAGGTACTACAAAGCGTTCATCACGCTGAGTGATTATTGCTTCTTGTAAGTATTTAGCGCTAGGTCCTTTTATGATTTTTTCAAGGTTTTCGCGCAGCTTTGCTTGTTTACCTGCTATTTTACGACGAATATCGTAAAGTGCGGGGGAAGCGTTATCGTTAAGTTCTTCTTCATTCTTTATAGCAAAATTAATTTTATCTTCTAAATACTTATTAGGAACAAGCGATAAAAAATAATCTTCCAAAGAAGTATTTTCCATACTAAGACAGTTTTGCCGCCATTCCTTTACTACCCTTATAGCGCGTGCTGTTTCGGCAATCGCTATAAGCTCGGGAATAGAGAGCACCGCCGAAGACTGTGCTCTTCTTAAACTGTTTATAATGTTTTTAGCGCCTGCAAAATTAGGAGCTTGATATTTTGCCATAAAAATATATGCATCTTCGGTGTTGCGAAGATTTTTTTCCACCGTCATAAAATCGGTTTCGGGTACAATTTCCAAAGCCTTTGTGCTAGAATCCGCCAAAGTGGCTTCCGCGCTTAAAAGCTCTAGTATTTTATATAGCTCTAATGTTTTTAAATATCTTTTGTTAATAGACATTTACTGCTCCTTAATTGATTCGTAAAATTCAAGTGTGTGAAAGCGGTGATCTGTCTGCATTGTTATGTAATGCCCTGTAATATCCGCTAACTGTTTTGCTTTATCTTGTGGAATAGTGAAGGAATAAAGCTTTGAAAACTTAGAATAAACAATATGTCGCATAGCGCTTAAAATTGTGCGGTCAATAGCAATACCGCCCGTTTTACATTCGCTACATCTAAGCGCACCGTTTTCTAATGTGAAATACATAATGCCGTCTTCAAACTTACCGCATTCGTCACAGGCAACCAAATCAGGCGCATAACCCGCTAACACCGCCGCTCTGAGTTCGGTTATTGCCTTTATAAGCGGTGGAAAATGTTTTTCCTTTGTAAGAAAATGAAGTGAATTTAAAATAAGGCGCAAAAGCTCGGTATTTTGCTCTCCCGATACCGAAAATTCGCCCGCTAATTCGCAAAAATACTGTGATAGCGACAAAATTTCAATATCACTGCCCGCGCCGAAGAATACATTTATTGGTGTGGCTTCGTAAATTCTAAGACTACCGTTTTTGTTTTTTATTGTAAAGCTTCCATATGTAAGCAAAGAAGTAGCGCTGCCTTTTTTGGATTTTATATTCTTAGCGCCGCTTGCGAATGCCTTTATAATACCTTGTTCACGGCTGAAAAGAGTGACCAAGCGGTCACTCTCCCCTATTTTCATTTCTTTTATCACAAGCGCCTCTACTGTAAATCGGTTCTCGTAGCCTGCCATTAGATTCCTCCGCTTTAGAAGAATTTACAAAATACAAATAATCGGTTATTTTTCCGCTTTCTAAAAAGCGGTGCCAACTGTCTTTAAATACCATACTATCACCCAATAATAGTGTTGGGCGATATTTTTAAAATATAATAGGTAACTTAATCCAAACCAAAGGTATGTATAAGACCTTGCCGATTACGCCAATCTTCCTTTACCTTTACCCATAATTTTACGCTGGCTTTTATACCGAAAAAGGCTTCAATATCGTGTCTTGCCATACTGCCTATTCGCTTTAGCATTGCACCGCCTTTGCCTATAATAATGCCTTTATGTGAATCCCTTTCGCAAATTATGGTGGCTTCAATCTCCACTATAGGCTCGCCGTCTTTAGTGTCGCGCTCAAAAAAACGTTCCAAATCCACCGCAATACCGTGCGGAACTTCTTTATCCAAGGTACGCAGAAGCTTTTCACGTATCATTTCAGCAACCATAACCTTTTCGGGTTGGTCGGTAACATCGGTATCGGGAAAATAGTGAACAGAGGGCTTTGAATATTTTTTAAGCTCACTTAGTAAAATATCCACTCCATCACCAGTTTTAGCCGAAAGCGGTATTACCGTTTCAAACGAAAAGGATTTAGAATACATAGTAATAATCGATAAAAGTTCTTCTTTGCGTTCGAGCATATCTATTTTATTTATAACCAAAACAGCCTTTAATTTGCGCTTTTTAAGCTCAGTAATAAGCTCTGCTTCGGCAGGGGGCAAGCTATCTTCACTAAGCGCGAACTTAGGCTTTGCTTCTACTACCAAAACCGCAATATCCACTTCACTCATACCATCGCTTACGGCTTTGTTCATGTTTTTATCAAGCTCATTTCTTGCTCTGTGAAAACCAGGGGTATCAATAAATACTAACTGATTTTCATTTTCGGTCTTTATACCCATAATTTTGGTGCGTGTGGTCTGTGGCTTGTCCGAAACTATTGCAACCTTTTGACCTAGTATTTTATTCATAAGTGAAGATTTGCCAACATTTGGGCGACCTATTATTGTTATAAAAGCAGATGTTTGTTCCATAATTTTTCCTTTATATTTTATTTATAGCTAGTCCTAAAAGCTCTAAAATTGCTTCTTCCTTTTCGCGCATGATTGCTTGCTCTAGTCCACCGTTTACATGGTCGTAGCCTAATAAATGAAGCATTGAGTGTACCGTTAAAAACGCAATCTCGCGGTCTATAGAATGACCGTACAAATCAGCTTGAGCTACTGCATGCTCATAAGAAATCACAATATCACCAAGCATTAAAGCATTATTTTCGGGGTTACGGTCATACTCTCCATTTTCCCCTAACGGAAATGAAAGAACATCGGTAGAAGAATCTATATTTCGGTACTCTTTATTCATTACTTGAATTTTCGTATCGTCTACTATGGTAACATCCACCTGTGCAGGCTCCAAAAAATCTTCATAAGAAAGCGTTGCGTTACAAGCTTTTCTTATAAGCAGTCGTGTACCTGTAGGCAATTTAAAACCCTTTTGTTTAACCGAAATATTAACCCTTGCGCTCATTTTTCTCCTCGTTTCTTTCATACGCCTTGATTATTTCCTGTACAAGACGGTGCCGCACAACATCCTTGTCGTTTAGTTTGCAAATTGCTATATCTTCAATACCCTTAAGTATTTTGATTGAATCCTTTAGTCCCGATTTTTTGCCGTCGGGAAGATCGATTTGTGTAATATCACCCGTTACAACCGCTTTGGAATTAAAACCTAAACGGGTTAAAAACATCTTCATTTGTTCTTTTGTAGTATTTTGCGCTTCATCTAAAATTATAAAGCTATCATCCAAAGTTCTGCCGCGCATGTACGCTAGCGGTGCCACCTCAATATCGCCGCGTTCAATGCATTTTTGAAAATTCTCGGCACCAAGCATATCAAAAAGTGCATCGTAAAGCGGTCTTAAATATGGGTCTATTTTCTGTTGCAAATCCCCAGGCAAAAAGCCTAAACGCTCGCCCGCTTCTACTGCAGGGCGGGTTAAAATTATACGGTCAACTAGCTTACTGCGAAAAGCCGAAACCGCTTCGGCTACTGCTAAATAGGTTTTACCTGTACCTGCAGGGCCAACTCCGATTGTAATAGTGTTGTTTTTTATAGCTTCAATATACTTACGTTGCCCCAGTGTTTTAGGCTTTATAGGTTTGCCCTTTGCGGTAATGCAAACACAGTCGGCAGATAAAAGACTTGCTATTTTGCCGTCTTCGCCGTCTTTTACAAGACTGCTTGCATAATCAACATTCTGCTTGGTTATCTGCTCGCCCTTATTTATCATGGTTATAAGACATTCAACCGTTCGCACCGCACTCATAACATTATCAGGCTCACCCTTAATTTTAATTGAGCTACCGTGCGAAGTAATTATAACCGAATATTTTTTCTCTATTTCCTTTATGTTTTCATCAAAATTACCGAATAGATAACTAAGCTGTTCTATTCTTTCGATATCTACCGTTTTTTCAAACATAGCTTTCTCCAATAAATATATATTACATAATTATTGTATCACATTTTTTACTATTTTCCAATACTAAATATCAAATTTTCACTTATTGCTATATTCTTTTTGTCAGTCACTACTGCGGTCAAAAAAAGCGTGCCGTCACGCTCTATAAAATTTTTTCGTTTTACTTCTCCCGTACACTCTTTTTGAAGCTTTTTTAAAAGCAAATTTTTTGCATCATCTAAACTCTGCGTTACCGTTGCGTATTTTTTGAAAACAAACTTTTTTGTATATATTTTAAGCGGTAAGTTTTGCTCAAATAATCGAAGCGTTTTTTCGCTTGTTTGACAGTCGTACTCCCCCGTTTCACCGCCTAAATAAAGGGGAATTTTAAGAGTGAAAAACTCTAACACACTTTTTTCTTTTACTTTACCTGTAGGATAGCTTACCCGCTTTTTTAGTGGTTCTTGCAAAGCAAACTCGGTTTCGGTTTCAGCTGTTATTTCACCTATAGAATGTACAAATTTAATATTGCTTTCACTTTCTATTATGCCCGATACTAATATGTCGCCTGTCTTTACTACATCACCCACCTTTACTAAACAGTTTCCCGACTTAACATCAATATGGGTAATTATCCCGTCGGCCGAGGCTTTGAGGTTAGTAGCCTTTGAATTATCTTCGGGCTTTTCTTTTATTTCTGTAACATTTACTGTAAGACGGCATCCTTCAATATTAAAACTGCTCCAAGCCAACGTATCAGTTTTAAGAAGCAACTGCTGTGCCACATTTTTAGCACTTATACCACTTGCTTTTACCCCTGTTTTTATACCTATTTGCTCACAGACATTAAGAATATCCGAAGTCGCGGTTTTAGTATTACCCACCACGTCAATTATCCATATATAACCCGACATCATATACAAAACAGCAAAAAATAAAATAAAACCTGTAAAAATACCAAACCGTTTACTGTATCTTTTAATAAAAAACGGAAAACCGCTCTTTCGCAAAATATGTACCCTAATACCGCTTTTTCGCAAAATTTTAGGTAGCTTTAAAAAATCTTTAACCGTAATCTTGCAGTTTATTTTCCCGTTTTTAAATTTCGCCGACCAAATACTTATTTTATTTTTCGTGCACAAATTCAGTACCTTTTCAGGATAAATACCCGAAAACTCAACACTTAAAACACCGCAAAAAAATCTATATAAAAAAAGCATACTTATCTCCTAATCGCAAAACTCTAAGCTATCTATTTTACCGTTAACCGTAATAGTACTATTTTCAAAAACAGAAATATCAAAATCACTACCGCTCACTATTAATGCGCCCTTTGTAAGTTTTAACTTTAAATAGCAGTCGTTATATTCGTAAACACCTAAACACCCTTCTATAACAATACGGCTATTGCCGAAAATTTCTGTATGAGCACCTCTTAAAGCAGATGTATCAAAAACCTTTTCGCCTGAGAAAAGGTTTAATTTTTCACGTTTTTTATTGCTTTCTATTTTAATTTTTTTAGACAAACTCCACACTCCCCTAGTACTAATGCTATGAAGCTTTAAATAAAATAATTCATAGGTGATAGTGTGAAAAAGATAATATATTTTTTAAGTGCTACTTTTATACTTATGTTTGCCGTTTTAATACTTAAAAATCCCAATCCTTGTATTAAAGCCACATCTTACAGCATTAACCTTTGCGCCAGAGTGCTTATTCCCTCGCTTTTCCCCTTTACCTTTTGTGTGCTGTTTATTTTAAATACTAATATTTTAAATAAACTTAACTTTTTCGACCGTTTATTAAAAAAACTCTTCGGTATGGACAGTTACCTTTTTTCCGTGTTTTTCTTGTCACTTATAGGCGGTTACCCATTAGGCGCCAAGCTTATAAATGATTCGCAAATAGACAAAAAAACTGCTGAAGCCATGCTTAACTACTGCGTAAACGCGGGCCCTGCATTTATAATAACCGCCGTAGGCAACGGGATTTTTAATTCGCACAAAATAGGAGTAATACTTTTTGTTTGTCACATTTTACCGCCGTTTATATTAGCGTTTTTATTCAGAAAAAAGCTAAGCGCCAATAAATGCCGTTGTAAAAACTCTATAAGTATTGCCGATAATTTTGTTATGAGTGCTACTTCGAGTGCCGCGGCGCTTATAAATATTTGCACCTTTGTTTTACTCTTTTCGGTAATAACAGCTTACTTTCAAAGCTTCGCTCTTTTAAAGCCAATAACCCTGCTTCTAGAAGTTACAAACTCTATAAGCCATACAAACAATATTCTACTGATTTCTGCTCTTTTGGGGTTTGGCGGTATTTCTATTTGGTGTCAGGTATATTCTTTAAGCCAAAAAGCCAAGCCTGCTTTTCTCACCTTTCCTTTATGCCGAATTTTTCACGCTTTTTCGAGTGCCACCTTTACATATATTGCAATAAAGCTTTTCGGCGTCACGATGACAACCCTTTCAAACGGTAAAGAGTTTGGTTTCACCGCCTTTACCAATAGCACACCTGTCGGTTTTTCGCTTATAATTTTATGCATTCTTTTTATGATATCCCTAAATCAAAAAAATTATACTGGCAATATGCTTGAAGATATAGTATAATGATTGTAGTTTGTCGAAACAACTCTGTTTCGACTAACCATAACCATTATAATGAGGTAAACAAGGCAAAGGATGTGCAAAAATGAGCAAGATAGGTTTTAATAAGGATTTAAAAAAATCCTGTGAATATTGTCAGTATGGAACTTTATTAGAGTTTACAAACGAAACCGTTTGCAAAAAACGCGGCGTAATAGATAGCCGTGACTACTGCCACAGTTACAAATATGACCCCTTAAAGCGTATTCCCAAAAAGATACAAATAAGTGATAACTACACCCCTGAGGATTTTAAACTGTAACAGCTTTATAATCATAGCAATAAATATCCACCCGCATAGCGGGTGGTATTTCATTTTCGGGCATAGCCCTAAACGATACTGGCGGCGCACAAGTGCGCTTTATGATTGGCCTGCCAGCCATGCAAAGATTACTAGCTACCCGTAAACGGGTCAAGGGCAAAGCCCTTGTCGTTTAAAGGGGTTACGGTGACAGCGAAGATACTATAAAACACACGAAACTTGCCGACAAATTGAAAACGTAGTTTTCACTCTTTGGCGGCGTTTTAATAAAATTTAATTTTCGTCACCTAAGGGGGAATCGAAATTCCCCCTTTAGGCGAATCTT
>JAFQOJ010000046.1 GCA_017403265.1 Clostridia bacterium | reverse complement strand
TATCAAAAATCAACTAGAAGAAGATTTTGCAGCCGAACAGATGAGTATAAAAGAATACATAGACCCGTTTACGGGTGATAAGAGAAAGTAGGCATAAAAAAAGACAGCCGCACGTGAGCGGCTGCCTGAGATGGTAATGCGTTGCCAAACTTTCGAGGTCCCTTTTAGGGACCTAGCCAGTAGGCGCCCCTTATAGGGGCTGTGCATACCACTAGTTTACTAGTGGTTATGATTCACTCTTCACTTTTCACTATTCACTAAATTCACATTCGGGATTTTTGAAAGTAAGAAGTAATAGTGAATAGTGAAGAGGTATTGCGGATTTGCCGCTTTTATGCTATGCTTGTGCTACAATAGGAACAAATTTGTTGTGCGAGTAAAATTATGTTATATAAAAAGCCGTGAAAATCACGGCTTTGAATTTATTCAATATCATCATCAATAAAAACTAAAACATCTTCAACTTTACAATGTAAAATATTGCAAAGGTCGTTTAGTGTTACGGTGCTAATTGGTTTGTTGTGTTTTAATCTGTCAATCAAACTACGGCTGATACCGTATTGTGTTATTAACTTATAAGTTGAAATCCCTTTTGCTTTTAACGTTTTATATAAAGGCTCATAAGAAATCATCATACCACCTCTTATATATTATGATAATTTCTGCTCTTTTACTTGACAATGCTCGACAAAAAGAGTATAATTGTTATGCTCGCTATAATGAGTACATAAAAAGGAGGTAAATATATGAAAAAAATAGTAAGTTTGACGATGGTTTTGATTTTGCTGCTTTGCATTTTATGCGGATGCGACAATACAACCGAGCCTACAGGTGAATATGAGAATGTTGGAATCGACACAACAAGTGTTCAAGTGATGTTTTCTTCTCCCGATTTTAAACGTCCGGTATCAATTAAGATAGATGCAGGTGAGAAGGATTATTCCTTTACCGATATTTCCTATAAAGGTACGGCGGCAATAGAAGAAGAGCTTTTAGTATTTAATCGTGAAGAATCTGTTGCGACTATAGAAAAAGTTAAAGAAATAGATAATAAAAACCTTGAAGAAAATCCACATTTAAGAAGAAATGCCTATTATATGTATGAGAACTATTTAATTTCCGAAACTTCATCTCTGACCGTTGATTACGGAACTTTGCCCGAAAAAGATTTTGCGGATTTTGGAATTGAGTATATTTTTGATTATACACCCTTTGCAATGGACTTTTTTGATGATGGGCGTTGCGAATTTGAGGGTAAAACAGCTTTGGAACAAGAAATATTTGCTGAAGGCGAATATGAGATTGACGGACAAATTATCAATATCACTCTAAAAAAATATAAGGAAGAAGACGGCGAGATAAAATCGGGAAATGTAAGTTTTGCATTGTTTATGTCAGAAGGCAAGATTTATGATGATGTTCATAAAAAGATAACCTAAGAATTAAGGAGGATTCTTAATGAAATACTGTTCAAAATGCGGCAAAGAGTTATTAGATGAAGCCGTAATCTGTGTCGGCTGCGGCTGCGCGGTTGAAAACAAGGAAATCAAAAACAAGCAAAAAACATCTATATTTGAAAAGAACAAAAAACAATGGATGATTGTTTTTTCTATACTTTTTGTTGTTTTTGCAGGAGTATCAATTTTATTATTGACTTCTAGAGGGTTTGACTATGCAGTTGATTGGTATCAATATTTAAATTCGGATTTAGGTCAACTTGGTAAAAATTTAAGCACATCGGGTGCAATCGAGTGGCAACAAAAAGTTGACGCCGCAAAAGATGCACTCATACCTTATTACATAGGTATTGGTGCAAGTGGTGTGCTTGCATTAGCGGCGCTTATCGGTGATGTTTTATTGTTTGTTAATAAAAAGAAAGTAAAATAGTAAATAGGAGATCAAAATGAAATACTGTACCCATTGCGGAAAAGAATTATTAGACGAGGCAGTTATTTGCGTTGGATGCGGATGTGCAGTTAGTGGGCAGGACACCCAAACGGTAAATAATGTGTCGGTCGATGGTACTATATTACTAAATACATTATCTCAAAGACTTAATACAAACGGTATAATCTGGCTTGTGATAGGAATATTGCAAATTTTAGGCGGCATCTTTATAAATTGGTTTTTACTTATAGTTGGTGTTCTGAATATAATTTCTTCGGTTCAAGATATGCAATATAGTAAAATGTTATTAGAAAGTCCCACAGGTATTGTAGCTAAATTTGAGCCAATAACAGGACCTGTTATCACCTTGATTTATAATCTTGTTATCGGCGGCGTAATAGGTGTAGCAGGTTCAATATATTATTTCTTTGCAATTAGAAATTATGTTATGGAAAATAAGCAGTTTTTTGCAAGCTTAGATACATAATAGTGAAAGAAAGTGTTTTGAATTTGATTTAATGAAAACAAATTAGTCACTGCAGGAATAGCCGTCATACTTTTGGCAATTTTACTGCTTAAAAACAAAGTTTCTAACTGCATTTCTTGTAGTATGATTTTCAGTACCGCAGTATGATTTTTGTCATACCATCAAAAATAGAGTTATCTCGTAATTTCGGGATAACTCTATTTTTATATATAACTTGAAAATATCATTGAGAAATGTTATATTAAATATAAAAAAAGCTTGTTGTTATGCGGAAATTTCGACTTGTGGAAGTCACTTCCACAAGTCGAAAACGGGAGCCTCCCTTGCCTAAAGGGAGGTGGATTTGCCAAAGCGCCCCTTTAGGCAAGGGAGGCTGATTTTGTCTCTAATTTGACACGAGCATATACTACACACAAAGGTGAGAAATATGAAGTTTACGGCTAAATATTTTAATGAGCTTTCGCTAACAGAACTTTATGAAATTTTAAAGGTGCGCTCACAAATTTTTATATTAGAGCAAAATATACACTGTCAGGATATGGACGGAATTGACCAAAAAGCCAAACACTTTTTTACAGAAGAAAACGGCGAGATTTTAGCCTATCTGCGCGCTTTTTATACCGATGACAGTAAGATAGTTGTTAAAATAGGAAGAGTTCTCTCCCTAACACACGGTAAGGGGTTGGGCGCGGATATTATGCGCAAAGCTATTAAAGATATAAAGGAAAATATGAAATGCCAAAAGATATGCCTTAATTCTCAAAAAAGCGCTATAGGATTTTATGAAAAATTGGGTTTTAAAACTGTTTCAGATGAATTTTTAGAAGAAGGCATTGTACATGTTATGATGAAGCTAGAGATTTAAAATCCGTCTTAACGGTTTGTTAAAAAAGACAGGGGAACGCCCCTGTCTTTCTTAGTAAATCAAGTTATCTTTTAAGGGATAACTTGATTATCATATTTAACTTGAAAAAACTTATTATAAATGTTATATTAACATTATAAACAATTCCAATTTATGCAAAGGGGCATTTTAATGATAAAGTTATTTGGCTATGCTATGGATATTGGCGAGCAGATGCTTATTTCCGGTGCAGAGGTTCATAGGGTTGAAGAAAGCATAAACCGTATGTGTCAGGCAATAGGCGCAGTTAGGGTTGATGTTTTCATAATTACAAGCAGTATGGTTGTCACTATACATACAAACGACGGAAATACATACACCCAAACGCGAAGAGTAACAAACATAAATTTTGATTTTCAAAAGCTGCATTGTTTAAACGATTTGTCAAGAGAGATTTGCGAAAAGGGACTTACCGCGCAAGAAATTGAGAAAAAATTAGCAGAAGTAAAAGAAGGAAAAAGATTTCCCTTGTGGGTTGAAGTTATATGCTACGCGGTAATCGCAGGCGCCTTTACGCTCTTTTTCGGCGGAAACACTATAGAAGCCCTTATATCCTTGTTTATTGGAACGGTTGTCAGAATATGTTTGTTCTTTTCTGAAAAAATAATCTCTAACAAAATTTTCAACAAATTTTTTGCTACCGTTATAATTACATTGTCGGCTTTTTTGGCGGTTAAATTTTCTTGGATAGATAATGTAGATAAAGTTATTATAGGTAATATAATGACGCTTATACCCGGAATCGGTTTAACTAATGCCATACGCGATTTGTTTACAGGGGATAGTATTGCGGGGCTATTGCGCTCTATTGAAGCGGTGCTTACAGCGCTTGCAATTGCGGCGGGTTATTTCTTGGTTACTGTTTTAGGGGGCGTTTTATTATGACACAAGCTGAAATAATTCAAATTTTAGCCGGCTTTGTAGGCTCGATAGGCTTTGGAATGTTATTTAACATTCGTGGCAGAAGGTTGTTTATGGCATCGATAGGTGGTCTGCTTTCTTGGGCTTTGTTTGTTCTTTTTAGTAAATGTATTCCTAGTGAGCCGGTTGTGTATTTTATTATATCCTGTCTTATTTCTACATACGCCGAAATAATGGCAAGGCTGCTAAAAACACCTACCACCACCTTTATTACTACTTCGCTAATTCCCCTTATACCCGGTGGCTCGCTTTATTATACAATGGTGCACGCTTTCCAAGGAGATTTAAATACATTTTTACCTAAAGCGATATACACCATGCAATTAGCTTCTGCATTAGCGTTGGGAGTCATTGTTTCTACCACATTTGCAAGGGTATTTAATAAGGTGGTTAATAGAAAAAGAAATAAAACATAGTATTTCTATAGAGAAAACGAGCCTTTCGGCTCGTTTTTTATCTGTTTAAACACCATATAGCAAAGGTTAAGTAAGTTGCAAAGCTTACCCACAGTAAATACGGAATTTGCAAAAAGGCTGCGGTTTTATCTATTTTGTAATACTTCATTATTGTCCTTATAATAAGGTATAAAAGCAGTAAAATCCAAATAGACGCAAATAAAAATGCCCTAAGGTTAAAGAAAATTATACTCCAGAAAAAATTTACAATAAGGCTTAACGCATAGGTTAAAAGCGCCGAATTTTTTCGAGCAGTAGTAACGCTTTTATCAAGATAAATTATTGCCGCACTGATACCCATAAGAATAAACAAAATCGTCCACACTACAGGGAATAGCCAAGATGGTGGTGAGAGGAACGGTCTTATAATATCGTTATAAATACTCATACTGTTTCGGGTAAAAAACGCCGAAAGCCCGCCCACCGCCAACGCAATAAAAATAGAAACCGCAAAAACTTTAATTTTATCTTTCATAATATCACCCCTTTAATTATATAAACAAAATTTTGTAAATATGTTTTATAAAAATGGCTACAATATTTTTAAGGAGTGATATAAATGATAGAACAAGATACTATAAAACTGCTTCGCGAGTGTGATGCAGGGGTGAAAATGGGCATTTCGTCTATTGATGCTGTAATTGATTATGTAAAAAGTAAGGAATTAAAAGCGGCGCTAAATGCCTGCAAGGATGAACACAGCGAGCTTAATACTCAAATTGAAAAGCTGTTAGACAGTTACCACGACGACGGCAAGGAGCCAAACCCCATAGCCAAAGGTATGTCTTGGATGAAAACCAATATGAAGCTTATGGTTAACGAGTCCGACTCAACCATTGCAAACCTTATGACCGACGGCTGTAATATGGGTGTAAAATCGCTTAATAAATACCTTAACGAGTATGCCGCCGCTGACGAAAAATCAAAGGATATATGTAAGCGACTTATACACTTAGAAGAAAAGCTTACCGCACAAATGCGGGATTATTTATAACTTAATATATTATTAAAAACAGGCGGATTTCTCCGCCTGTTTGTTATATACCTAATAATTTTTCTGCATTTTGATGTGTTACCTTTTCCCAGTCGGCGTGGGTGATTTCGAGAGAATTTAAAAGCTTCATTTCCATTTCGGCAGTATGCCAAGGAGTATCGGTGCCAAAGAGAATTTTATCGGCACCGTGAGTGTCGATAATTTTTTGCGCGTAGTATTTTGGTAAGGTTCCGTAGCCGAAAGAGGTATCGAAGTAAATATCTTTACCGCACAATCTTTCGAGCACCTGTTCGCCGCAACCTACACCACCAAAATGTGCGGCAATAACGGGAGACTGAAACCAATTAAGCGCTTTTTCTAACTTTTCGGGTGTGGCACCATAGGGCGGAGGAAAGCCGTAGTCCTGCCCCGCGTGAAAAATGGTTATAAGCCCTAATTCCCCAATTTTCTTATAAATCGGCTTCATTTTCTCGTCATCAACCGAAAATCCTTGATAATCGGGGTGAAGCTTTACGCCTTTTAGTCCTAAAGCCTTAATTCGTTCAAGCTCTTCTAGCGCATCGGGCGCATCGGGGAAAACCGAGCCAAAGGCAAAAATGTTTTGCGAGTTATTTATAGATGCCGCAAAATCGTTTACATTTTTTTGTTGGGTAGCATTGGTGGCAATACTCAGTACAACCGCTTTATCAATAGCGCTTTCTCTGAAAAGTCTTTTCAGGTCGAAAAAAGTTCCGTTAGTGTATGGGGTAAGCCCGCCTGATGCATAACTTAACTTTTCAATAGCCTTACTCGCGATTTTCTCAGGGAAAGCGTGGGTATGAAAATCTATTAACATTTTTATCACTTCCGAGGATTGATAAAAATATTATATCCAATAATGCTTTCTTTTACAAGACATTAACCGCAAAATTTAGTTGTAATTTGTTTGTAGCAGTTTTTTGGTGAATAATCCCATTCTTCTATACGGTTTTCAGGGATAAAGTATTTAATTTCGGGCGAGTAATTTGAATTAAAGCTATCTATAATAATAAGCTTAATTTTCATTTTGTCCCTTAAAATACTTTTAATGTATACGCTTGCCTGCTGGCCTACCTTTACATTTTCTTTCGGCTCGGCAAGACCTGCAAGATTTGGCGTTATTTCAACAAACACGCCGTAGTCTTCCACGCTGCGTATTACACCTGTAACGGTTTGCCCTGCTGAAAACTCGCAGGCGTTTTCCTCCCAAGTGCCTAAAAGCTCTTTATGTGAAAGGGTGATTTTTCCGTCATCGCTAATTGATTTAATAACCGCTTTTATGTTGTCTCCTACGCAAAAGCGGTCTTTAGGATGGGATATACGCGAAACCGATATTGCATCTATTGGCAGCAGCGCTACGTTTCCGCAGCCAATATCGCAAAAAGCGCCAAACGACTCTAAATGTGTAATTTTAGCATCTACTATATCTCCGCAAACAAGGGTAGACAGCATATAATCGCGACACAATTCTTGCGCGCGGCGGCGCGAGAGTATAGCAACCGTTTTGCCCTGTGCGTCACTTTTAAAGGCAGTTATTACAAAACATACCGTTCTGCCCACTCGCGAAATAAGTGCTATATCTCTAGTAGTGCCATCGGCTATACCTAAAGCACCTTCGTTTCGTGGGATGATTCCTTTAATGCACCCTAGGTCTACTATAAGATTGTGCTCGGTATCGCACATAATAACAGGTGCTTCTAATACCGTTTCTTTCATTTGTGCGTCTGCCAAAGCGGCAAGACTAGACATACTTCTTTTGTTCTCACTGAAGCTATAAAGCTTTCCTTCGGGATAAAAACCGTTCATTGTTCCTTCACCTTTCATTTTAACATTCGGTAATAAAAGTATATTATAAAGCTTTTAAAAAAATGATAGAAGTTTGTCAAGAATTTAAAAATATTTTATTTTAAAAACCTGTTTAATTGTGGTATAAATTCGCACCCAACACAATATGTAGAGTAGGCTTTTATTATGCAAAAAAATATTGAAAAATTTTAAAAAAAACTCTTGATTTTTGCATTTACTTATGGTAACATAGCAAGGTACGCTATGGTGACATAGTGTGTAAACATGCGTTGATGCAGGAGGTGGCCCGATTTTTCGGGGAAATTTCTGCGGAGTATGTCCGATTTTAAACCGGGCGAATGAAAAGGAGTATATAAGGAAACTTGCGACCTTATATACAACGGCAAAGCGATTTGCCGTCCGGAATTGACTGTAACCCCAGCAATGCCGGTTTTATATTGTGCCGTGATGAAAAACACGGCGCGGTGTAAGTTTTTGCCCGCCAACTACTTAAGGAGGCGAAGTTCACATGGCAGTGAAAGAAAAAATTCGAATTCGAATCAAAGGTTACGACCACGCGCTTGTAGACCAGTCTGCAGAAAAAATTGTAGAAACCGCTAAACGTACAGGTGCTAGGGTATCAGGTCCCGTACCGCTACCCACCGAAAAGGAAGTTGTAACAATTATCCGCGCTGTACACAAATATAAGGACAGCCGCGAACAGTTCGAAATGAGAACACACAAAAGGCTCATCGATGTTATAAGACCTTCAAACAAAACTGTTGAAGCTTTAACAGGTCTTGAGCTCCCCGCCGGTGTTGAAATCGAAATCAAGCTTTAATATATATTAAGGTAGTCGATTCGGCACTAACGGTCATGTTGGGGAAACCCAACCAATAACCAAAGGAGGAAAACAAAATGAAAAAAGGTCTCGTTGGCAAGAAGCTTGGTATGACTCAGCTTTTTGATGCAAACGGAAACGTTGTTCCGGTTACTGTAATTGAAGCAGGCCCCTGTGTTGTAGTACAGAAGAAAACAATCGAGAACGACGGTTATGAAGCAGTACAAATTGGCTTCGGCGATTTAAAGGCTTCTAAGGTAAACAAACCTATGAAAGGTCACTTTGCAAAGGGCGATGTAGCTCCTAAGAAGGTTCTTCGTGAATTCCGCTTAGAAGATACTTCTGCTGTAAATGTTGGCGACATTCTTAAGGCTGACATCTTTGCTGAAGGTGAATCCGTAGACGTAAGAGGTACTTCAAAGGGTAAAGGTTACGCAGGCGTTGTAAAGCGTTGGAACTTTGGCCGTCTTAAAGAATCTCACGGTACAGGTCCTGTACACCGTCACGGAGGCTCTTTGGGTGTAATTGACCCTGCAAGAGTTTTCAAAGGAAAGAAAATGGCAGGTCACTTAGGTAACGAACGTGTAACTGTTCAAAACCTTAGTGTAGTAAAAGTAGACGCAGAAAAGAATATCATCGCTGTTAAGGGTGCCGTTCCCGGTCCTAAGGGCGGAATCGTAGTTCTTTTTGATAGCGTTAAAGCTTAAGGGAAGGAGAGTAAAATATTATGCCTAATGTAGCAGTATTAAATATGGCAGGCGAAAATGTTGGTGAAATCACATTAAGCGATGCTATATTCGGAATTAACCCCAACGCAGTTGTTATGCATGCAGCAGTTGTAAACTACCTTGCAAATCAGCGCCAGGGTACACAGTCCACTCTCACCCGCACAGAAGTTTCCGGCGGCGGTAAAAAGCCTTGGAGACAAAAGGGAACCGGTCACGCAAGACAAGGTTCTACACGCGCTCCCCAGTGGAGACACGGCGGCGTAGTTCACGCTCCCAAGCCGAGAGATTATTCTTACTCTCTCAACAAAAAGGTTCGCAGATTAGCTCTTAAGTCGGCTTTATCTGATAAGGTTCTTTCAAACAGCCTTATAGTTTTAGATGAATTAAAGCTTGAAGAATATAAAACCAAGGTTGTTGCTGATTGCTTAAAGGCTATCGGCGCAGGCAAAAAGGTACTTGTAGTTCTTGAAAATAACGATGCATTCGCTGTTAAGAGCATTGCAAACATCAAGGGCGCTAAATCTGCTCAAATCAATACTATCAACACCTATGATATTATCAATGCTGATACTTTGGTAATTGTTAAGGGTGCGGTAGCAAAACTTGAGGAGGTATATGCATAATGAAAATCGCACAGGATATCATACTTGCTCCGGTTATTACCGAAAAGAGCATGGCAGGTATTGCCGATAAGAAATACACCTTCAAGGTAGCAAAAGATGCTAACAAGATTGAAATTGCAGAAGCAGTTGAAAAACTCTTCAAGGTAAAGGTTGCTAAGGTTAACACCATTAGTGTACGCGGTAAAGAAAAGCGTATGGGCCGTTACAGCGGTTATACGTCTTCTTGGAAGAAAGCCATAGTTACACTTAAAGCAGATTCTAAGCCTATCGAATTCTTCGACGGTCTTGTATAATTTCTAAGAGTTTTGCTTGGAAATCGCTATACATTTGGAAAATATCGTTTTTTCGGTAATAAGTGCGGCGAAAAAACACCTTGTAGGCGAAAAACGTGTGAAACGTTTTTCAAGAACGCAGGGAAGATATTAGAAGGGACAGAGCGCAGTCGGAATCGTAGATTGTGCGAGCGGAGTCCCGTCTAAAGAGAGAGCGACATTTCCGGTGATGTATGAAGTCGCGAATATAGTATGCGGCTTCGCTAAGCCAAAATAGGAGAGTGAAATTAAAATGGCTATTAAACATTATAAGCCGACTACTAACGGTCGCCGTAATATGACAACTATGGATTATTCCGAATTGTCTAAGGTAGCACCTGAAAGAAGTTTGCTTACAGCATTAAAGAAAAATGCCG
>JAFQOJ010000045.1 GCA_017403265.1 Clostridia bacterium | reverse complement strand
ATTCTTTGTCAAGGAGGACTTTATATGAAAAAAATATTTATACTTTTAATATTATTAGTCTTATTTTTATCTGCTTGCACAAAAGCAAATTTAGATAGCGGCACTAATTCTCAATCAACAAGCGGTGAAAGTGAAATGAATAAAAATAACAGTAGTCTCTCAGTTTCTTCAAAACAAGAAATAGCAGAAAAATATGTAGAAATATTATCGAGAGCTTCTCGCAAGAAGAACTCTGATATTATAACAAAAAGTTATACCGAAGAACATATTTTTGAAAAAGACTTTTTATATCAATTTTATAATCCCGTAAATGGATATAATCCTACTATGAGCATGCTGGAACAGCACTTTGGCTTTAAAATAGAGTGTTTAAGAAAGTTGGATGAAGAAAACTATTATTGTATATATAAAACCAAAGAAAATGGTTTTTTCTATTGTTTCTTTAGTAAAGTAGGTTCAGAATTTATGATATATAATTCTTGCTATTCGAAAGAAACATTAACAAAAGCAGATTTTAAGAATTTAAAGCTTGGAGACAGCATAGAAAGTGTTACAAAAATTGATTCGGCTTTTTTAGCAATTTATAATTTTTATACTAAAAAAGAATATCCATTACCTTATTCGTTACATTTGCTTAAGGATGGATTGCTAATAATTGAATATGAAAATAATAATATTAAAAAAATCGATTTCAATGCTGACTTCACTTATTCTAAAAACGTAATAAAATATAATTATAAGATACTCAAAGATGATTATCCGCAATAAAATCATAAAGACAGGCATAAAGACAGGGGACTGCAAGAACACAGGGGAATGCCGTAACTGTGGACATATTATTGTTGGAACCGCCGCTCCCGAAATATGCCCTACCTGTGACCACCCGAAAGCTCACTTTGAAATTCACGCTGAAAATTATTAATAGGCATTTAAAAACGGCAGTTTTCTGCCGTTTTTATTTTTACCAAGAAGCATTAACTATATTTTAAGCTTTTACGGTATTTAAGCGGTGACATACCATAAATTTTCTTAAATTTTTCACAAAAATAATTACTGTCGTTAAAACCGCAGGAAAAAGCAATTTCCACTATAGTTTCTGTGCTATTTTTCCTTAAAATGCTTTCGGCTTTTTTAAGGCGCAAAGTTGACAAATACTCGTTAAAGCCAAGCCCCGTTTCGCTTTTAAATATGCGGGAAAAATGTTCAGCACTAATGCCGAATTCATCTGCAAGCGCCGAAAGGGTTATCTCACGAGTGAAATTATTTTCCAGCAAATTAAGTGCCTTTTGCACATACTTGTTTTGAAGTCTGGTATTTTTATAGCAATTCTCAGTTCGGTATACCACCGCCAAAAGCTGCTGCATATACCCTTTTATAAGGCTTTGCGAAAATTTATCTTCCTGTAAATATTCCTCTTCAATTTTTTTCATAATCCGCCAAATCTCGTTGCTGTACTTTTTGTTTCTGTAAACAAAGGCTTCCGAAAAATCGGTATTTTTAAGATATTCGTCCGAGCAGTTTATAAGTAAACGGGAATGCACATCATCATAAGTGGTTTTATGAATTTGCCCATTTGGAATAAACACAATATCCCCCGCAGCCATTTCAAATAGCTTACCTTCTATAAGATAATGACATACACCCTGTTCGAGATAGTAAATCTCATAAAACGTGTGATAATGTCTCGGACCGCTACGGTCGGTATTAAAGGCGGTACTGTTGAAATAAAAGTTTTTTTCCTCTGCCACTTGCTACACCTCACCTTATTCATATATACTTTATAGCATATAATATCAAAAAAGTAAAGAAAATAAATATAATTTGTCAATATTTTTAAGGAAAATAGCGAAAATTTGATATATAATAAGCTTGTAAAATAAAATTTGGAGGTTCTACTATGAAATATGTAGGCAAAAAAGTTGAGGATATTAAAATCGCTTATATCGGCGGTGGCTCACGCGGTTGGGCTTGGGGTCTTATGAGTGACCTCGCTAAAGCCGACGACATTTGCGGTACAGTAGCACTTTATGACATTGATAAAGATGCCGCAAAGAACAACGCAATCATTGGCAACAAAATCAAGAATGTAGAAGGTTGCAAATCTGTATGGAAGTATGAAGCAACCGATACTATTGGCGAAGCTCTTACAGGCGCTGACTTTGTTATTATCTCTATTCTTCCCGCAACCTTTAAAGAAATGGAATCCGACGTACATACCCCCGAAAAATACGGCATCTATCAAGCAGTAGGCGATACTGTAGGCCCCGGCGGTTATGTTCGCGCTTTACGTACTGTTCCTATGTTTGAGGAAATCGCTTTGGCTATTAAAGAATTTTGTCCGAACGCTTGGGTTATCAACTACACCAATCCCATGACTATATGCGTAAAGGCTCTTTACACCGCATTCCCCGAAATCAAGGCATTTGGTTGCTGCCACGAGGTTTTCGGCACACAAATTCTTTTGGCTAAAATGCTTGAAGAAAACCTTGGTGTAGAAAAGGTTAACCGCGCCGACATTAAGGTTAATGTTGTTGGTGTAAACCACTTTACTTGGCTTACTTCTGCACACTATCAGGGTATTGATTTATTCCCGATGTATAAGGAATTTGCTGACAAATACTACGACGAAGGTATTACTACCAGCTTTGGCGGTCATATAAACGACTGCTTCTCTTGCTGGCAAAGAGTTAAATTTGACTTATTTAAGCGTTACGGCTACATAGCAGCTGCAGGCGACCGTCACTTAGCTGAATTCTGCCCTGGCGATTGGTATTTACAGTCACCAAAGCAGGTTGAAGAATGGAAATTCGGTCTTACCCCTGTTTCATGGCGCTGGAATGACCTATCAAAAAGACTCGCTAAGAGTGAGCGTCTTGTAAAGGGTGAGGAAGAATTTGCACTTAATCCTACCGGTGAAGAAGGCGTTGAGCAAATCCGCGCTATCTTAGGTCTTCGCGACCTTGTTACCAATGTTAATATGCCTAACGTTGGTCAAGCTCCCAATCTTCCCTTAGGTGCAGTTGTTGAAACCAACGCTTCATTTACCTGCGGTACCGTTACTCCTGTAAACGCTGGTCCTATTCCTATGGAAATTTATCCCCTTATCTCTAAGATTTGCGGTAATCAGGAAATCATTGTTAAGGCTTGCTTTGAACGTGACCTCGAGCTTGCTTTCTCTGCTTTTGCAAACGACCAGCTTGTTCGCTTACCTTTAGACAAAGCTCGCGAGCTCTTTAACCAAATGGTACTTAATACCAAAGAATACTTAACTATGTATGATTTAGGTGGTTTAAAATAATGTTTAATAAAACAATTCGTCCCGAAAAAGTAATACAGTTTGGCGAAGGCGGTTTTTTACGCGGCTTTGTTGACTGGATTTTACAAATCGCTAATGAAAAAACCGATTTTGACGGTTCTGTAGTTGTGGTACAGCCTATTGCTAACGGCTTGTGCGCAAAGCTCGAAGAACAGTCTTGCGTTTATACCCACATTATGCGTGGTCTTAAGGATGGCGAGCCTTATGTTGATAAAAAGCTTATTGATGTTATTTCGCGCACGGTAGAGCCATATAAAGACTGGAACGCTTACTTAAAGTTAGCTGAAAACCCGGATTTTCGCTTTGTTGTTTCCAACACTACCGAATCGGGTATATGCTTTAACAATCAAGATAAACCCGAAAATGCACCCGAAGTAACATTCCCTGCAAAAGTCACCTTACTTCTTAAAAAGCGTTTTGAATTAGGTCACAAGGGCTTTGTTTTCTTACCCTGCGAGCTTATAGACAAAAACGGCGAAACCTTAAAGCAATATATTTTAGATTACGCTGATTTATGGAATTTAGGCGCAAATTTTAAAGCTTTTGTTGAAAAAGAAAATATCTTCTGCAATACATTAGTTGACCGTATTGTTACAGGCTACCCGAAGGACGAAAAAATTGATGTTGGATATCAAGATAATATGCTTAACACTAGTGAACTCTTTCACCTTTGGGTAATCGAAGGCGACAATAACTTTTTAAACGAATTGCCCTTAGATAAGACAGGTCTTAACATTGTATTTACCGATAATCTTGAGCGTTACAGAACACGCAAGGTTCGTATTTTAAACGGCGCACATACATCTATGATACCCTACGCTATGCTTGAAAACATTGAAACCGTAGGCGATTGTATGGACAATAAAACTATGTGCGAATTTGTAAAAAGTTGTGTTTACGATGAGATCATCCCTACTCTTGATATGCCGAAGGATGAGCTTCTTTCATACGCAAATGATGTTTTTGAACGCTTCCGTAACCCCTTTATAAAGCATCTTTGCGTTTCAATTTCACTTAACAGTGTAAGCAAATTTAAGGTAAGGGTTTTACCTTCATTACTCGAATACATTAAGCGCACAGGCAAAAAGCCTGAGTATCTTTTAACCTCTTTTGCAAAGCTTATTAAGTTCTATAAAACCCAAACCGTAAACGACGACCCTGCTGTTTGCGAGTTTATGAAAAACGCAAGCGTAGAAGAAATACTTGCGAACATTGAGCTTTGGGATACCGATTTATCTTTCTTAACAAATGATATTATGGAGAAAATGAACTAATGATAATACACAAGCTTGACAATGTTGAAGTAAACTTATCTGACGGTCATAAGTACGCCATTCGTGATATAAAAAGCGGTGAAAATATCATTAAATACGGCAACCCTATAGGTCACGCTGTAGCCGATATTAAAAAGGGTGAGCATATTCACTCACACAATCTTAAGACAAACCTTAGCAGTAATATCGAATATGTGTACGAGCCCGACTACACTCCCACAAAAAAGATAAACTCTAACGAAACCTTTATGGGTTATGTTAGAGAAAACGGCGATGTTGGTATTCGTAACGATATTTGGATTATAAATACTGTGGGTTGTGTTAATAAAATTGCAGGAAAGCTTGCTGCTTTAACAGGGGCTTTAAGTTTTCCGCATCCGTTCGGTTGTTCGCAACTAGGCGACGACCAAACCAAAACCCAACTTATTCTAAAGGGTCTTGTAAACCACCCCAACGCCGCAGGCGTGCTTGTTTTAGGCCTTGGCTGTGAAAATAATAATATTGATGTTTTTAAAGAAGTTTTGGGCGAATACAACCCTAAGCGCGTTAAATTTATGAACACACAAGACTTCCCGAACGAAATTACCGAAGGTGTAAAGCTTATAAACGAGTTAAAGGCTTATGCTTCTACCTTTAAGCGCGAACCGATACCTGTAAGCCGACTTAAAATAGGTCTTAAATGCGGCGGCAGTGATGGACTTAGCGGTATTACCGCCAACCCGTTAGTAGGCTCTTTTTCGGATAATTTGATTTCCAAGGGCGGTAGTTGTGTTATGACCGAAGTGCCCGAAATGTTTGGCGCAGAGCATTTACTTATGAAGCGCTGTCCCACTAAGACTATTTTTGACAAAACAGTAGCCTTAATCAATAATTTTAAAGACTACTTTACACAACATAATCAAGTAATTTACGAAAACCCATCCCCCGGCAATAAAGCAGGCGGTATTACAACTTTAGAAGAAAAATCCCTGGGTTGTATTCAAAAGGGCGGCTTATCAGAGGTTGTAGATGTGCTCGATTACGGCGACACCGTACAGAAAAACGGCCTTAACCTTTTAAACGGTCCCGGTAACGATATTGTTGCAATTACCAACCTTACCGCCGCAGGTGTGCATATTATACTGTTCACCACAGGCAGAGGTACACCTGTTGGCGCGCCCATACCTACAGTTAAAATTTCAACCAATAAAAATTTGGCACAAAAAAAGGCTAATTGGATTGATTTTGATGCTTCTCCCCTTTTGGACGGAGTATCTATGGAAGACTTGACTAAAAGGCTTAATGACTATATTATAAAAGTAGCAAACGGAAAAGAAACCCTTAACGAGCAAAACGATTACCGCGAAATTTCAATATTTAAAGACGGTATTGTGCTTTAAAACATAAAAAAGGAGAATTTTTATGGGTATTATAAATAGCGATTTTTACCTTTTAAACCAAACCGCGAAAAAGCTTTATCACGATTTTGCAGAAAATTTACCGATTATTGACTATCATTGTCACTTAGTACCTAAAATGATAGCCGAAGATTATCGTTTTGAAGACGCTTATGACCTATTTTTAGGTGGCGACCACTATAAATGGCGCCAGATGCGTACCTTTGGTATTGACGAAGAATATATCACAGGCGATAAGGACAGATATGAAAAATGGGTAGGATTTTGCCGTGTTATGCCTTATCTTATCGGCAACCCGATTTACCATTGGACCGCATTAGAATTAAAACGCTATTTTGATATAGACGAGCCTTTATCGGAAAAAAATGCAAAAGAGGTTTGGGACAAGTGTAACGAGCTTCTTAAAAGAGAAGATTTTTCAGCTAAAAACCTAATAAAAAAATCTAATGTAGAGGTTATTTGCACTACTGATGACCCTGCAGACGATTTAAAATACCACAAACAACTCCGTGAAGAAGGCTTTACTACTAAAGTATTACCTACCTTCCGCCCCGATAAGCTTATAAACATTGAAAAAGCCGAATTTTCACCCTATTTAAAGGCTAACGGTATTGATACCTTCGAAAAGGCTTGTAGCTGGATGATAGAGCGTATTGCCTACTTTAATGAAAATGGTTGCCGCCTTTCCGACCACGCTTTAGAGTATGTACCTTTTGCAGTGGGTGACGCAAAAGCGGTATTTAATAAAAAAATAAGCGGTGAAGAACTAACTATAGAAGAAATTGACACCTTTAAAACCGCAATGCTTGCAGTTTGCGCCAAAGAATATACAAAGCTCCATTGGGCTATGCAGTTGCACATAGGCGCACTTAGAAACAACAACACCCGTATGTTTGAAAAATTAGGTGCAGATACAGGCTTTGATTCTATTAACGACCTTTGCATTGCAGAAAAGCTATCGGCATTTATGAATTATCTCGATACCGACGATATTCTCCCAAAAACTATTCTTTATACCCTTAACCCCAAGGACAATTATGTTTTAGGCACAATGCTCGGCAACTTCCAAAGGGGTCCTGTACAGGCTAAAATTCAGTTTGGCTCAGGTTGGTGGTTTAACGATAACGCAAGCGGTATGGAAGCGCAAATGGATGCTTTGGCAAACCTTGGCAACTTAGGTAAATTTGTAGGTATGCTTACCGACTCGCGCAGCTTCGTTTCATATCCCCGCCACGAATATTTTAGAAGAATACTTTGCAACATGTTGGGTAACTGGGTAGAAAAAGGTCTTTATCCCAAAGATTTTGACGCCCTTAAGAAAATTGTAGAAGGCGTTTGCTACTACAACGCTAAAGAATACTTTAGATTTTAAGGAGATAAATATTTATGTATTTTAAAAAAGCTACACCCGAAAGTGTTGGTATTGATTCTGCAAAAATTATAGAAATGCTGAACGCATTTAAAAAACATAATATACCCATGCACTCTATGCTTATAGCACGCGGCGACAAGCTTATCTACGAAGCTTATTGGAATCCGTTAAAAGCGGATGAGAATCACCGCATGTACTCACAAACCAAAAGCTATGTTGGTATGGCAATAGGTCAATTGATTGCCGAAGGAAAGCTACGACTACAGGATAAGATTATTGACTTCTTCCCCGAATATTTACCCGAAGAAGTGCATCCTTATTTAGCAGCACAAACAATTGAGCATATGCTTAATATGCATACCTGCTTTACCGACTGCCCTTGGTTTGAAAATCACGGCGGCGACCGCGTTAAATATTACTTCTCTATGAAGCCCGTACACTACCCAGGTACAGTTTATTACTACGACAGTACAGGTTCTTTCATTTTGGGCGCTTTAGTTCAAAAGCTTACAGGTAAAACCTTCTTAGATTACTTAAAGGACAAAGCACTCCGTAAAATCGGTTTTTCCGAAACCTCAAAGGTTTTAACCTGTCCCGGTGGCTTTGCTTGGGGTGACTCGGCGCTTCTTTGCACACCTATGGATATGCTTCTCTTTGGTCGCCTTTTAGCCAACAAAGGCGAATGGAACGGCGAACAACTGCTTAACAGAAAGGCAGTAGAAGAAACTACTGCTGTTCCCTATACCTGCGGCGGTGCAGGTGGTTATATCTTCTCGGGCTGTGGCTATGGCAGACAGGTTTGGCGTACTTATAATGATAGCTTCAGCTTCTTTGGAATGCACGGTCAGTTTATGATTCATAACCCAAAGAGCGACATCACCTTTGTTTGTACTGCAGGCTGTCAGCGCGGCAGTTCAAATCTTGCCAGGGAAGTTATTTTTACTTCACTTTTTGATTTAATAGTTGACCCCGCAAAAGACACCGCATTACCCGAAAGCGACCAATTCGCAAAGCTTGAAGCAATAACCAAAGAGCTTAAACTTACTACTATTTGCGGCGCTAAGACTTCCCCAATGGCTGATGAAATTAATGGCAAAACCTTTAAAGCAGAAGCAAACCCAATGGGTATTAAAGAATTTACTATTAAATTAGACGGTGAATACGGTGAATTCAACTTCATAAATGCACAGGGCAATAAGACCATTAAGTTTGGCTTCCAGGACAATGTTTGGCAGCAGTTCCCCGAAAAGGGCTATTCCAAAGAATTTGGTGGTATGCGCACCGAAGACCATACCTACCGCTGTGCCGCATCGGGCGCTTGGGTTCAAGAAAACAAGCTAAAGCTTTTGGTACAAATTGTTGACGAATACATCGGTATTATGGATGTTATCATTGGCTTTAACGACGGCAAAGCCGTAATGCAAATGATTGGCGATGCTGAAGATTTCTTAAGAGAATATAACGGCTACTTAACTGCTGAATAATGATTTTAAAAAAGCTGTGTCATTAAAAAATGATACAGCATTTTTCTTGAAAAATGCTGTAAATTGTAGTATTATTAGTTCATAACTTATTCAAGGTGGTGTTTTATGTATCCTTTGTTATTAAAGCCCCCTGTTAAAGACTATATATGGGGCGGAAGTAGGCTAAAAACCGAATACTGTCTTAAAACCGAAACTGAAATTGCGGCAGAAGGCTGGATGCTTTCCTGCCATAAGGATGGCTCGGGTAGCGTTATAAACGGTGAGCTTGCGGGCAAAACACTGCCCGAAGTTTTGGAAATTTGGGGCAAAGCCGCTTTGGGTGAAAAAGCAGCAAAATTTGCCTATTTTCCGCTACTTATAAAACTTATTGATGCTAAGCAAAAGCTTTCGGTTCAGGTTCACCCTGATGACCAATATGCTCTCAAAAACGAGGGTGAATACGGCAAAACTGAAATGTGGTATGTAGTAGACTGTGACCAAGGTGCCCAATTAGTTTACGGCTTTAAAAAGCAAATTTCTAAGCAAGAGTTTGAAAAACGAATTAAAGATAATACACTTTTAGAAGTTTGTAATAACGTACCTGTTCACAAGGGTGATGTGTTTTTTATTAACGCGGGAACTTTACATGCAATTGGCGAAGGTATTTTAATTGCCGAGGTTCAGCAAAATTCAAACACAACATACCGTGTTTCCGATTACGGAAGACTGGGTGCAGACGGAAAGCCCCGCCCATTACATATTGAAAAAGCGGTGGATGTTACTAAATGTGAAATACCAAAAATGCCCTACGGACAGGTTGGGAAAGTTACCCAAAACGGTAAAAACCGTATTCGCGAATTAGCAAAATGCGATTTCTTTACAGCAGAGCTTCTCTCTCTTAAAGATGCATTTGCGGTAAATACAAACGAAAGCTTTGTTTCGCTTGTTGTTTTAGAGGGAGAAGCAAAGCTTGTATGGCAAGAAGGTGAATTGCAAATTAAAAAGGGCGACAGTATATTTATTCCCGCGGCGTTTCAAGTCAAACTTATAGGTGCCGCCGAACTCCTTTGCAGCTATGTATAAACAATAGAAAAGCCAAGTAACCAAAATAGGTTACTTGGCTTTTTATTTTATGTTCCTGCAAGCTTCATAACAAGACTATGGGGTAAAAGCTTTGCAAGTATACGGTAAAACTTATAAAATATGCGGTTGGTGTAAACCGCTTTTTTCTTTTTTGAAGCTTTAAGCGATTTTTCTGCCATTAAAGCGGGGTTTACACGTGGCAATGTATCAAAGGTGTGGCTTGTGCCCTTTTCTATTCCCGCAAGGGATAAAAACTCGGTATCCATTGGTCCGGGGCAAAGTGCCAAAACATTGATTCCTCGTTTTTTAAGCTCGCTTCTAAGTGCTCTACTAAAACTCATAACATAGGCTTTAGTGGAAGAATAAACCGCCATTCGTGTATTAGGAGCAAAGGAGGCTATAGAGCAAGAATTAAGTATCTCTCCACCTTTACTCATAAACGGTAGCGTTAAAGAAGTCATAACTGTAAGCGCTTCACAGTTAAGACGAACCATACCCGCGCTATCGTGGGCGGATGCAGTGTCAAAATCGCCTAATTTTCCAAAGCCCGCATTATTTATAAGTATTTTAACCTCGGCATTAGTTTCTCTTAAGTGCTTTGTATATTCCTGTAAACACTCATCTTTAGTAATATCCAATGCCAAAACACGAACTTTTTTGTTTATTTTCTCGGACAACTGCAAAAGCTTATCTTTTCTTCTGGCAATAATCCAAATTTCTTTGATCTCAGGGCGCAATGCATCAATTTTAAGCGCAAACTGTTCCCCGAGGCCCGAAGATGCACCTGTAATAACCGCAATTTTCAAAAAATCACTTCCAATAATTTTATGCTATTTCTTTCCTGTAGAGCCAAAACCGCCCTCACCGCGTACAGTTTCAGAAATTTCAGAAACTTCTTGGTACTCCACCTTTAAAAACGGGGTTATTACCATTTGGGCGATACGCTCACCGTCAGCAATAGATTGTGTTTCGTTTGAATGATTATGTAAAGATACCATAATTTCACCGCGGTAGTCACTGTCGACTACGCCAACCTTATTTGACGGAGCAAGACCGCGCTTATTAGCGATGCCGCTACGGGCATAAATAAGACCTGCATAGCCTTCGGGAATTTCCATAGCTAAGCCTGTTTTTATAAGCTTTGTTTCGCCGCTTTTAAACACTACAGTTTCTCCGTTCGTGCAAGCGTATAAGTCCGCGCCTGCCGCAAACTCAGAGCCATAAGTGGGCATAACCGCATTTTCATTAAGTTTTTTAAAATTAACTCTCATTGTTTTCATCCTTCATAAATATTGCCTGAGCCCATTCGTCTTTGCCACACGCCCTCAAGCCATATAACATCATTTTCCGTTAAAGATTTTTTAACATCAATTATTCTTTGGTTTGAAGATCCCCTAAATAAAAGGTCTAAGCTTTTAAGCTCTTCTACAAACTTGCCATCAACCAAAACATCAATATAACTTAATATTTCCTTAACGGTATCCAAATTGCCTACAGTACCCTTAAGTAGCTGATTGTCGTACAAAAAGCCCGTATAACACCATATTGTTTTGTTTGGAAGCTCTTCTTTAATTGTTTTAAGTATTTTCAAAACGCATTCTTGATTTTCAGGCTCGAAGGGTTCGCCGCCTAAAAGCGAGAACCCTTCGATATAATCAAGCTTCAATGCATCCAACAGTTCTAATAAAATATCGTCTGTAAATGCTTCGCCATATCCAAAATCCCACGCTTCGCTATTGAAGCAGTTTTTACATTTGTGGCGGCATCCGCTCACAAAAAGCGATACTCTGACACCGGGGCCGTTGGCAATATCAAACTTTTTTATTGCCGCATAATTCATTATAAGTGAAGTACTCTTTCCTTAATTTCCTGTGTTCTGCCTTGATTCCAGAACTGTGTACCGATATACCCGCAGGTACGGCGTGCTACATTCAGCTTATCCTGATCGGTATTGCCGCAAGAAGGACACTTCCAAACAAGCTTACCGTGTTCATCCTCTTCTACAAGTATTTCACCGTCAAAGCCGCATTCGTGGCAGAAGTCACTCTTGGTATTAAGCTCGGCATACATAATATTATCATAGATAAACTTCATAACCGAAAGTACCGCGTCAATATTGTTTTGCATATTTGGAACTTCTACATAAGAGATTGCACCACCTGGGGACAATGCTTGGAACTTAGCTTCTAGTGCTAATTTATCAAATGCATCAATATCCTCGGTAACGTGAACATGATAGCTGTTTGTAATATAGTTCTTATCAGTTACACCCTGCACTGTACCAAAGCGTTTTTGTAAGCATTTTGCAAACTTGTAGGTAGTGCTTTCAAGCGGTGTGCCGTAGAGTGAATAGTCAATATTTTCAGCAGCTTTCCACTTAGCCGTGTACTCATTAAGCTTACGCATTATTTCAAGACCAAACTCTTCGCCTGCCTTTTCGGTAAGCTTTTTGCCAATCATACTGTAAACGCATTCCCAAAGACCTGCATAACCGAGAGACAGGGTTGAATAACCGCCGTGTAAATATTTATCGATAGTTTCACCCTTTTTAAGACGGAGAAGCGCGCCGTACTGCCAAAGAATCGGAGCAGCATCAGATACAGTACCTGTAAGTCTTTCGTGGCGAGCCTGGAGTGCTCTATGGCAAAGCTCCATTCTCTCGTCAAAAATCTTCCAGAATTTTTCCATATCCTTATTAGCAGAAAGACCGATATCCACAAGGTTTACGGTAACAACACCTTGGTTAAAGCGTCCGTAATACTTAGGTTTGCCGTTTTCATCGACAAAAGGAGTTAAGAAGCTACGGCAACCCATACAGGTATAGCAATGACCTTCCCCGTTTTTGTCAATTTTATTTTGAAGCATAACCTTTTCGGAAATATAGTCAGGTACCATTCTTTTAGCGGTGCATTTTGCAGCTAATTTTGTTAAGTACCAATACTTACTGTCTTCACGGATGTTATCTTCTTCCAAAACATAGATAAGCTTGGGGAATGCAGGTGTTACCCAAACACCCTTTTCGTTTTTAACGCCTTGATAGCGCTGTCTTAAAACTTCTTCAATTATAAGGGCTAAGTCTTGTTTTTCGCGGTCATTCTTAGCCTCGTTCAAATACATAAATACAGTAACAAAGGGAGCCTGTCCGTTAGTGGTCATAAGGGTTACTACCTGATACTGAATCATTTGTACGCCCTTGCGAACTTCGTCAAGCAAACGCTTTTCGGTAATCTCGCGAAGCTTTTCTTCAGTGAGGTTTACCCCTGCGCTTGTAGTTTCTTCTACAACTTCCTTGTAAATTTTTTGACGGCTGATATCAACAAAGGGTGCTAAATGGGTAAGGCTGATACTCTGACCGCCGTACTGACAGGAAGCAACCTGAGCTATAATTTGGGTAGCAATATTGCAGGCAGTAGAAAAGCTGTGCGGAGTTTCGATTAATGTACCGCTTATAACTGTACCGTTTTGAAGCATATCTTCAAGGTTTACAAGGTCACAGTTATGCATATGCTGAGCAAAGTAGTCAGCATCGTGGAAGTGAATAAGACCTCTTTCATGAGCATCTACAATTTCGGGAGTCAAAAGAATACGCTTTGTTATATCCTTACTAACTTCACCTGCCATATAGTCACGCTGAACGCTATTTACAGTAGGATTTTTATTACTGTTTTCCTGCTTAACTTCCTCATTATTACATTCAATAAGACTTAAAATCTGTTCGTCGGTAGTATTAGATTTACGAACAAGCGCACGGTTGTAACGGTATGTAATATAGCGTCTTGCTACATCAAATGCGCGCTGATTCATAATTTGGTCTTCTACCATATCTTGTATTTCTTCCACGCTTAAAGAACGGTTCATATTAGCTGCCGCGCTTTCTACATCTTCGGCTATTCTTTTAATCTGAATTGCACTCATTCGCTGGCTTGGAACAACGCTTTCATTAGCCTTTGTAACCGCTATAACAATTTTTTCGGGGTCAAAAGTTACTTCTGCACCGCTTCTTTTGATAATTTTCATAATATTACCTCACAAATCTGGTTTTTTCACAAGTTTTAATCATATTAAAAACACAATATCTTGTATTAGCAAAGATTATTATACCACAAATAATAGAAATATCAATAGTTTTTTCTAATTTTTTAAAAATTATTTTTCAAAACCCTTACCATATATTTCTCCCGCCTCTGCCACCACGATAAAAGCCTTATTATCGTGGTTTCTTACGCTTTTATATACTGTATGCACTTCGTTACGCCTTACCGTGCACATTATCATCTGCTTTTTCTCTTGCTTATACCCGCCTGTTATATCGATAATGGTCACTCCACGATTAATAACGTGTAAAATGTCATACACTATATCTTGTGTTTGCTCACTTATTATATAAACTATCTTTCCCTTGTCGGCACCGTATAGCATTAGGTCCATTATTTTAGCCGACGCATAAAGTGTTACTATTGAATAAAGTGCACTTTGAGCGTTTTTGTAAACTATTGCCGTTAAGGCTATAATCGCCGCGTCTATAAACAGCATTGTTTTACCCACACTAAAATAGGGAAAACGCTCATTTATAATTTTGGCTATAATATCCACGCCGCCCGTGGTACTGCCGCGTAACATTATTATACTAATGCCAAGACCCATAAGGCTACCACCAAACACCGAAGCCAAAATTAAATCAATTTTGAGACTGGGCAGGAAAAGCTCGAAAATATCAATAACCACCGAAACACAAGCCGTAGCCACCGCAGTTTTTAAAATAAAGGCTTTTCCGAATTTGAAAAATCCCGTAACTAAAATCGGAATGTTTATTATAAAAACCGTCAAGCCTAATGGCAGTGAGAAAAGGTAGTTTAGCACTATAGCAATACCTGTTACACCGCCGGGAGAGATTTCATTAGGTGACAAAAATGTAAGCACCGCCACCGAATACACCGCACTACCGAACAGGAAGAAAAGAAAATCCCAAAGAAACGCTTTTATTTTCAACAATACCACCCCAAAAAATAAAATGGATACACTTTATACTAGTGTATCCATTTCTTTTTTCCATATTATATCAAATAGCATTTTTGCTCGGTCATTTTCACCGCTTAGATAAAGAAAACCAAAAAGTGTTTCAAGCCCAGTGGCCAAATGATATTCGCCACCTGTAGAGTTTTTAGGGGTGTTACCCGTATGAAAGTTTCTACCCCTTTTAAAAACCGAAAGCTCTTTTTCAGTGAGCAACGGCTCAATAAGGTGGAACGCTTTTGCCTGCGCGGTTGCGTTAACCAATTTTACCGAAGATTTGTGAAGCTCACCTGACGGGCGGTTAATATTTGCCAAATATGTTCTTACATAAAGCCCGTAAACCGCATCACCCACAAAAGCCAAAACCGAAGGACTTAATAAATTAGGATTATTCATATCATTCACCTAATTAACAAAATCAAATTCAATGTCAAGAATGTTTACAGTATCACCTTCGCCGATACCCGCCTTTAAGAGTGCGTCAATAATACCGCATTCGCGGATAACACGCTCAAAATACTGAAGCGACTCGTAGTCATCGGGGTCAACATTATTCATAACCTCCATTAACCAGTCGCAGTCTTCAACATAGTAAACACCGTTTGCTTCGCGAATACTAAACTTGCGCAAATTCTTGGGTTCAAAGTCTACTGGCTTAGGCTCTGCTTCAAACTTCTTTATTGGCGGTAGTTTAGCCAACTCTGCCGCGATATAGTCTACAAGCTCTTTTGTACCCTCTGCAATAGCTGCCATAATTGGAAAAAATTTATAACCCTTATTTTCAAAATGCGTTTTAATTCTTTCAATTTCGTCTTCTTCTATAAGGTCGCACTTGTTACCTACAACTATCTGCGGACGGTCCTTTAGTTCATCACTAAACACCGCAAGCTCTTTATTTATTTTGTGAAAATCGTCTATGGGGTCTCTGCCCTCACTACCCGAAATATCCAAAACATGAAGTAGCATTCGGCAACGCTCAACATGGCGTAAAAACTCGTGACCTAGACCCACGCCTTCACCCGCACCTTCAATAAGACCGGGGATATCTGCCATAACGAACGAGCTACCTTCACCCATACTTACAACACCCAAAACAGGAGTAAGGGTAGTAAAATGGTAGTTGGCGATTTTAGGCTTAGCTTGTGACACAACCGAAACCAAAGTGGATTTACCAACATTCGGGAAGCCTATAAGACCTACATCGGCTAAGAGCTTAAGCTCAAGTGTTACATCAAGCTCTTCACCCGGTTCTCCGCTTTTAGCAAAACGGGGGATCTGTCTTGTTGAAGTAGCAAAATGCTGATTACCCCAACCGCCGTTACCGCCTTTGGCAATAACAACCGACTCGCCGTCAGAAATATCTGCAATAATTCTGCCAGTTTCCGCATCCTTAACCACAGTACCTACAGGCACGCTTATAACCAAGTTTTGAGCGCTTTTACCCGTACAGCGTGAAGTTCCGCCATTGTCCCCGGGGAGTGCTGCATATTTACGCTTATAGCGAAAATCCGCCAAGGTGGAAAGATTACTGTCAGCTTTAAAGACAATATCTCCGCCTCTACCACCGTCACCGCCGTCGGGGCCGCCTGCCGCTACATATTTTTCTCTATGAAAGGAAACGGCACCGTCGCCGCCCTTACCTGCCTTTAAATGTATTTTTGCAATATCTACAAACATTATAATTTCCTTTAAATATCTTCGATTTCGCCGTCAAACTCTTCATCAAATGAAACTGAACTGGCTAAAAATTCTTCCAAAAGCTCTCTTGCTTTATCAAAATCAGTTTTATCAACATAAATTTCTTCAGCGGAAAAGCCACCGCCGAAAACAACTTTCATAGCGTCTTCGCTATCGGAATAGGGAATTTTATTATCGGTTAGTACATCCTTAAAAATTTCTGCCGAAACTAAATCCTCAAAAGTAGTTAGTAATACCGGCTCAATCTTCTCCTCTTCTTTTGTGACTTCCTCTTTCACTTCGCCGTCGCCCGAAATATCGGCACCGCAAATAGGACAAAGCTCTGCATTATCATCACAAAGTTGATTGCAAACATGACAATTTTTCATAATAAAACCCTCTTTTGTCAGTATATACAATTAAACCTTAAAAAACTAGCCCGAATGCCGTAAAGCACTCGGGCCATAATTTTTATTGCTCAACAGCGTAAATGCTAACTTGTTTTCTGTCTCTGCCAACTCTTTCAAATTTAACCTTACCATCGATAAGGGCAAATAAAGTGTCATCAGAACCACGGCCAACATTATTGCCCGCATGAATGTGGGTACCTCTTTGACGAACGAGGATATTACCAGCTAAAACAAACTGACCGTCAGCGCGCTTAACACCAAGACGCTTGGACTCACTGTCACGACCGTTCTTTGTAGAACCAACACCCTTTTTATGAGCGAATAACTGAATGTTAATCTTTAACATTTTTTGCACCTCCAATAATTTTGATATTGTTACTGTAATCGTCGGATAATGATGTTAAGTGAAGCTTAAGTCCCGAAAGCACCTTTATAGTAGCTTCACTCGGATTTTTACACTTAAAACTCATTTCGGCATCATCTACCTTTATATCGGCTTTATCACCGATAATTTCGGTAATGGTGTTTGCTGCCATATATGCCGCACTTGAAACTGCCGCACATACTGTTTTACCGACTTCATCGTCACAGTTAACGCTACTGTGACCGCTGATTTCAAACCCGTAAACCGAATTTTTATCAGCCAAAAATTTCACACTAGTCATACTAAATTAGCCGATTTCAGTAATTTGTACTTTAGTGTAAGGTTGTCTGTGACCCATTTTGCGAGCGCAACCTTTTTTAGGCTTGTAAGTGAAGACAGTAATCTTCTTGCCCTTGCCGTTCTTTAAAACGGTGCCTTTAACGAAAGCATCTTTAACATAGGGCTTACCAACCTTTAAAGTTCTGTTGTTTACAGCAACAACCTTGTCGAAGGTAACTTCTTCGTCAATCTCTGCGTTAAGCTTTTCGATGTAGATAACATCGCCGTTTTGAACACGGTATTGCTTTCCGCCGGTTTCGATAATCGCGTACATTTTTTCACCTGCTTATTTTCAGTCTCGCTACAATAGGCGTGCGCTAAAATAGGCGCAACTTAAAAAGCCCACAATATGCGGCTTAACCATTCTACCATAGCATTACCGCTTTGTCAAGCAAAAAATTTACATTTTTCTTGGCTTTATAATTGACATACCCGCTTACTATATAGTATAATTTTACAAGATGTGTTTGGAGTTGAAAATTATGGTAAATAAAAGTATAAGAAAATTAGTTTGCTATGGACTTGAGTGCGGTCTCGTAAATAAGCGCGATGAGGTTTTTGTAACCAATCGCCTTTTGGAAATTTTAAACCTTGACGAATACGAATGCACTGACACCTTTTCTAATGTGAATTTGGAACAGACCTTAAAAGAACTGCTTGATTATGCGGTTTCTGTAGGAATTATAAACGACAATATCACCGAACGCGATTTGTTTGACACAAAACTTATGTCGGCGTTACTGCCGCCGCCAAGCGTTGTTACCGAAAAGTTTTTATCCCTTTATAACCAGTCGCCTAAAGCCGCTACAGATTGGTACTATAAATTCAGCTGTGACAGTGACTATATACGCCGTTACCGAATAGCCAAGGATGTTAAATGGGTAACCAAAACAGGATACGGCGACCTTGATATTACAATAAACCTTTCAAAACCCGAAAAGGACCCCAAGGCAATTGCCGCAGCTAAAAACGCAAAGCAATCGGGCTATCCTAAGTGTATGCTTTGTAAGGAGTGTGAGGGTTATAAAGGAAGGCTTAACTTCCCTGCCCGTCAAAACCACCGCGTTATTCCCGTCACAATAAACGGTACCGACTGGTGTATGCAGTACTCCCCCTATGTTTACTATAACGAGCATTGTATTGTCTTTAATCAAGAGCATACACCTATGGCAATAAATACCGCCACCTTTAGAAAGCTTTTAGATTTTGTAAAGCTTTTCCCCCATTACTTTGTAGGCTCTAATGCCGATTTACCTATTGTGGGCGGTTCTATTTTAAGCCATGACCATTTCCAAGGCGGTAACTACACCTTTGCTATGGCAAAGGCACCGGTTGAAACCGATTTAAGCTTTGAAGGGTTTTCTGATATCAAGGCAGGCATTGTAAAATGGCCGATGTCGGTTATCCGTTTATCTTGTCCCGATACCGAAAGACTTATAGCTTTGGCTGATAAGATTTTGTCGGCTTGGCGCAGATATACTGATGAAACTGCATTTATCTTCTCAGAAACCGACGGCACACCCCATAATACCATAACTCCCATTGCACGCAAAAACGGTGAAAATTACGAGCTTGATTTAGTTCTTCGCAACAATATCACCACCGACGAGCATCCTATGGGTGTTTACCACCCCCACGCCGAGCTTCACCACATCAAAAAGGAAAACATCGGTCTTATTGAGGTTATGGGACTAGCAGTACTTCCTGCCCGCCTTAAAAACGAGATGGCATTACTTAAAACTGCTATACTCGAAAACCGCGATATTAAAAATGACGAAATTTTAGAAAAACATTCCGATTGGGCAGAAGAAATTAAGCAAAAGTATAACGATATAAACAAGGAAAATATAGATAAAATAATAGAAGATGAAATAGGTATTATTTTTGCTAAGGTTTTGTCCGATGCCGGTGTATTCAAAAATACCGAAGACTTTTTACGCTTTGCAAAGGTTGTTAAATAATGTTCGAAACTGTTTTTACACAGGTTGTTATTCTATTCATTCTAATATTTTTAGGATTCATACTGAATAAAACCAAAATATTAAATGAAGGCGCCGTAAAGGGTATGACCGATGTTGTTTTATACATCGTAACCCCCGCCGCAATAATAAATTCCTTTATAAGAGCGTTTAGCCCACAGCTACTTAAAAATTTAGGAATAGGCTTAATTGCAACATTCTTAGCGCATATAGTATTCATACTGCTATCTCTGTTGCTCATAAGAAGTAAAGATATTTCACGGAAAAAGGTTTTACAGTTCTGTATTATTTTTTCAAACTGTGGCTATATGTCTTTACCGCTTTTGCAGGCAGTTTTGGGCAATGACGGTGTTTTTTACGGAGCTACATATATTGCCGTTTTTCAGGTAGTGACCTGGAGCTACGGCGTATTCCTTATGGGCGACGGACTCAAAACCGTAACCCCTAAAAAAGCAATTTTGAGTCCGGGAGTTATTGGCTTTGCAATAGCATTACTTATTTTCATTTTACAAATTCCTATGCCTACCGTTTTACGCGAGCCTGTTTCGTATATAGCTTCTCTTAACACACCACTTCCAATGATTATAATAGGTTATCATTTGGCAAACAGCAATATTTTAGCAGGACTTAAGGATTTAAATTTACTTTTCTCCGTTCTTTTAAAGCTTGCGGTGTTCCCACTTATAACGGTATTCGGCTTTTATGTATGCGGTCTTAAAGGCACAATGCCGATAGCACTTACAATATGCGCTAGTGCTCCCACCGCAGCAATAAGCACAATGTTTGCGGCAAAATTTGGGCGCGATACATCATTATCGGTAACGGCAGTATCGCTTTCAACACTGTTGTCGGTTATAAGTATGCCGCTTATAGCAACCCTTGCCGAGCATTTACTGAAATAAGGAGAAATATGCAAAAACCTACCTACATTAAAGAGCCCACACCACTGCAGTGCGGACAGGCAGTTCTCGCTATGCTTACAGGCAAAACTGTAGACGAAATTGCAGCTCTATTAAATAATGAGCGTGAAACAACCCTAAAAGAAATGTTTTACATCTTAGAGCATTATAAAATTGACTACATTAAAGAAAGAAAAGAAGTAAATAATAAACTGGGGCTTCCAAAAATTGCGATTTTAAGCCTTGAAACACCTAGGTGTTGGCATTGGTCGCTTTACTTTGACGGTGTTTTTTATGACCCCGAGCACGGAATTATGAATGATTTTCCCGATTGTCACCGAAAATACTATTGGGAAATAAAGGAGAATATATGTTAGAGCTAAAAAACATCTCGTTTTCAGCGGAAAATGAAGACGGACAAAAACAAATATTAAAAGATATAAACCTTAAAATTGACGAGGGCTTTGTGGTAATTACAGGTCCTAACGGCGGCGGTAAATCCACCTTAGCCAAGGTTATTGCAGGCATTATCACCCCACAAAGCGGTCAAATACTTTTAAACGGTGAGGATATTACAAACCTCTCCATAACCGAGCGTGCAAAAAAAGGCATCAGCTTTGCCTTTCAACAGCCCGTTCGCTTTAAAGGAATTACGGTGCACGACCTTATAAGCCTTGCCGCAGGACAGGATATAAGCGTAAGTGATGCTTGTGCTTATCTTTCACAGGTAGGACTGTGCGCAAGGGACTACATTAACCGCGAAGTTAACGCTTCACTATCGGGCGGTGAGCTGAAAAGAATCGAAATCGCAACCGTTATGGCAAGGGGTACTACGGTATCAATTTTTGACGAACCCGAAGCAGGTATTGACCTTTGGAGCTTTAACAATCTTATTAAGGTTTTTGAAAAAATGAACGACACCCTCGGTGGCTCTATTATAATAATCTCCCACCAAGAGCGTATTTTAAATATTGCCGATAAGGTTATTGTTTTGGCAAACGGCTCTGTAGCGCAGGAAGGCAAAAAAGACGATATTCTTCCCGAGCTTTTAGGCAAAGCCAATATGGCCTGCAAGGTACTTACTGCAAACTGTGAGGATTAATATGGAAAATTACGAATTAGATTTACTGAAAATGATAGCCGATATTGACGGCACCCCTAACGGCGCTTACAATATCCGCGCCAACGGTGCCTTGGCTTCAAGAAATGTTACCGAAAATGTACTCATAAAAGAAAAAGACGGTGCCCCCGGCATTGAAATTATTATTAAAGCCGGCACCAAAAATGAAAAGGTTCACATCCCTGTAATTATAAGTGAAAGCGGTATTAAAGAAACCGTTTATAACGATTTTATTATAGGTGACGACTGTGATGTAGAGATAGTTGCAGGCTGCGGTATTCACAATTGCGGAAGTGAAGAATCCCGCCACGACGGTATACACAGCTTTTTTATTGGTAAAAATTCAAAGGTTAAGTATGTTGAGCGCCATGTAGGTGAAGGCGACGGCACAGGTGGTAAAAATATGAACCCCACCACCGTTGTTAACATTGACGAGGGCGGTTATATGGAAATGGAAACCACCCAAATTAAAGGTATTGACAATACAAAACGCGTAACCAAGGCAAAGCTTAAAAAGGATGCAACCCTTATTGTTCGCGAAAAGCTAATGACTCATGGCACACAATATGCCGAAACCGATTTTGTAGTTGATTTAGACGGTGAAAACTCTAGCGCGAATGTAGTTTCACGCTCGGTTGCAAAGGATAATTCAAGCCAGCTTTTCTTATCAGAAATAAACGGCAATAACATTTGTAACGGCCACACCGAATGTGATGCTATTATAATGGATAAGGCGCATGTTTCAGCGGTGCCGAAGATTACCGCTAACCATATCGACGCTTCCCTCATTCACGAAGCGGCAATCGGCAAAATTGCTGGTGAACAGCTTATTAAGCTTATGACCTTAGGTCTTACCGAGCAACAAGCCGAAGAACAAATAGTAAATGGATTTTTGAAGTAATTTTAAAGCCGATAGACATTTCGTCTATCGGCTGTTTTATCTGATTTTTAAAACAACAACGCTGCCGCTCCGTAGCTTACAAACGCCATTATAATACCTGCGGTAACCACACCCGTAGCAATTGCAGGGAACGCCTTTTTAAGCGAAATCCCCATCATAGCCGCAATCAGAGCACCCGTCCAAGCACCTGTACCAGGCAAGGGTATTGCAACAAATAGCCAAAGTCCCCAAGGGCCGTATTTTTCAATAGTATCCTTTTTAGAATACGCTTTTTCCTCCATTTTTACTACAATGCGCGCCAAAAAGCCTTTCTTACCGCTCATCCAAGAAAAAATCTTTTTAATGAAAATTATTATAAAAGGTGCAGGGATTATATTGCCAATGATAGCAACAGGCAAAGCGATATACCACTCTAAACCCATACCCGTAGCTATGGGCACACCGCCGCGAAGTTCCACAATGGGCACCATTGAAACCAAAAATGTGATAATCAGCTTATACATCAAACTCATTTTTTTAGCTTTCCTTTCACGAACGACAATATTTTAACCAAAAACACCTTAATAAATTTAAAGTTAACTAATGCAAGCAACAATATGCTTACTACCTGAACCACAATATTAAACGGTAATTTGCATACCATAAACACCGTTTGTAAAACGATAATAGCAGTATTTAAAATAACATTCTTCCAATACAAATTAAACGGAATATATTTTGAAGCGTTTATAGCCCTTATAACAAAAATAAGCAAATAGCTTGCAAAGGTTGCTATAGCCGCACCCTGAACACCCAGAGGCGACTTAATAAGCACAAGGTTTAACACAACATTTACAACAGCACCGAACATTGTGGTTAAAAATGAGTTTTTACTGCGCTTTTCAACCACATAAACCGAGCCCATAAAGTTAGCGAAAGCGCTGAAAATCATCGCTGCGGTGAGCATTGGTATATACATCCAAGCATCATAAAACGCTTGGGTTGTAAGTATCTTTATAAGCGGTATGCTTAAAGCCACAACGACACTACCCACAAGGAACATTACACTTTGGAAAGAACCCCATACCGCACCGAAAAAGTTGATATGCTCTTGTCTATCGTTTTCGGACTCAGTAACAGCGGAGAACTGCCACGCCTGCATAAACACGGTAGAAATAAGTGTTAAAAGTGTAGGCAATTTATAAGAAACCGCATAAATACCGTTAGCTTCTTCACCAAAGAAGTAGTTAACTAGATAACGGTTGGAAACACTTGTCACCCACCAAAAAATCGTGGCAGGTATCATTGGTATACTGTATTTTAGTATATCCTTTAAAATAGTTTTTTCTACCTTTAGGGTAATATCGCGCCATAGCTTTGAATAGAAGAAAATAAGCAGGGTTGAAAGTGCATCAGCAATAGCAACTGAAAGCACATAGCCTGTAACACCAAAATCACAAACCGCCAAGAATAAAATATTCAGTATTATTACAAGTGAAGTATTAACAATACCCTGTATTGCAAAAAATGCGGTACTACCCCTTGCGCGAATATACTTTGAAGCGAGAGAATGATAGCAAGAAGCCATTGTATAAATCACAATAAGCCAAACATAGCCGTCAAACTGATGTGTCAGCATCAAAAGCGGCGCGATTATAAGAAACGCAAGTCCGCCTAGCGTTATGGTATAAACTCCGCTTGAAAAAACACTTTTTGTATCAATTTTACTGTCAATAGCAAAGCGGAAAACACCGTCTGTTATACCTACCGAGATTATAGGCAATAAAAGGTTGGCTGTTTGGGTAATAAGGTCGGCTGTGCCGTACTGCGCGGTAGTAAGATGGCCGGTATAAAAACGCACCATCAAAAAAACCAACAGCTTAGAGCCAAATGTACCAAGACTTATTAAAGCCGTATTTGAAACTAAGGTTTTATATTTGTTCATAATATTATACTTCCCATAATAATTACAATCACTACTTTTAAACATATTTATGTTACTATATTTATGTTAAAGTGTCAATCGAAATTTATAAAACTGTCCCTTGCATACCCCACAATGCCGTTATATTCTACCAAAGCCCAATCGGGAACTCGCGCATAAATAGCCACTTCACTTCCGTTAGGAATACGCCCCACTATAAACGCATCTGTAGATGGGCGGGTTCTTACATTAAGATTCCCGCCGTTTGTAGCAACATTTGCTACCGTTATAGGCTGCGGTGTATTAAAAGGAATGCCAAAGTACTCGGTTAAGGATAATACAACATTTGCGGCAATAAGCTCGGTGTTATCCCTTATCCACTGCGCATCTTCGGAGTTATCGTGATAAGCAAACTCTATTAACACACCGGGCGCCTTAGTACGCGCAACTTCACCCAAAGAGGTTGTAGGCACCGTTCTTACCCTATCGGGCAAGGGGTATATAAGCTTTAAATTTTTAGCCACAATATCGGCAAAGCGTTTGCCACTGGCACTCGAAGGGTAATAATAAACTTCACTTCCCCTGACTGTACCGTTACCCGAAGCGGTGGCATTGGAATGCAAAGCCAAATGTAAATCGTAGTTACCGCTATTAGAAGCAGCTATAGACGAAGCAGCAGTCATCTCGGGAGTATTTCTTACAAACTGTATACCGCTTGCTGCCAGATAAGGCTCCATTTCATCGGCGATAATGTTCATATATAATTCTTCGTTTCCACCACCGTTATAGGGATTGAATTCCTGCGTAGAGGGGCTTAAATATATTGTTGGCATAAATAAAACCGTCCTTTCACTTCAAAATATGAAGTAAACGGACGGTTTATGTTAATTATGTTAAGATTGTAAAGCTTGCTTTACCACCGATAAAAACCAACAGTATAGTGCTTCGCCTAATTCCTGATAAATGGGGTCCCCGTCGTGTGAGCATAGCATAGCAAAGGTTTGTCCGATTCGTCTAACGGTATCACCGCCGCGGCGGAATGCCAAGTAATAAAAGGAAAAAGCACCTGTATCCTGTGCGGTTTCAAAAAGACTTACATCTTCTGCCTTTAGCGTATCCAAAAAGCTTTTTTGGGCGGCGCCGTCAAGGTCGTCGTTTTCGGCATACTCGGCAAAGCCTACAGTAGCCGTAAAGGACAGTAAAAGCCTTCTTTGTACCGTCATTTCATAATCGCTTTCTTCATTTAAAGGGTTTTTGTTGGCATCGTTTATAAACTCACGCGCTACTGCTATACCCCAATCCCTTGCCTTCTTATAAGCTTCACTTTGCGCAAAGGTATCTTGAGCGCCAATTCCGCTGTTTTGTTTAATATCAAGCGAAGGCTTGTCAGATGCAATCTTAATATCATTATCGTTAAAAACCAATTTACTCACACCACCTTTCAAAAGATTTTGTTGGTTTATAATGAAAAAGGTTAGGCGAAACAATCCTGTTTCGCCACAAAATCTTTAATTTTGTGACAAATTTTTTACTAAAAATTTTTCCTTTTCCATTGCAATGAATGTCGTGCAAAATTAAATATTATAATGTTTTAAGCGCCTCGGCTAACTGTGCAGGGCAGGAGGTATCCTTAAAACCGCATTTTATACCCTGCAGTCTTTCTATAACATCTTCTACCTTCATGCCCTTAACAAGAAGTGATATTCCCTGAGTATTACCATTGCAACCGCCGTTAAATTTAACATTTGTCACAATGCCGTCTTCTACTTCTAAATCAATACTTCTTGAACATACTCCATTAGTTTTATATGTGAATTTCATTGCAAATATTCCTATCTGTCTTTAAATTTATTACTGCGAACAGGATGACGAAGCTTGCGAAGTGCCTTAGCCTCAATCTGTCTTATACGCTCTCTTGTAACATCAAATTCCATACCAACTTCTTCTAAAGTATGGCATCGGCCGTCCTTTAAGCCGAAGCGAAGGCGTATAACCGCCTCTTCACGCGGAGAAAGGGTTTTTAAAACGCCGTCAATATCTTCATTGGTAATGGTTTTTAAAGCCGCTTCGTCAGGTGCTAAAGCATCCTCATCACGAATAAAGTCCATTAAGCGCGAGTCTTCTTCAGGGCCTATAGGAGTTTCCATAGAGACAGGCTCTTGAGCAACACGCATGATTTCTCTGACACGCTCAACAGGTAGTTCCATTTTTTCAGCAATAAGCTCTTCAGAGGGCTCAAAGCCGTTTTCGTGTAAAAGCTGACTTTGAATTTTCTTTAAACGGTTAATGGTTTCCACCATATGAACAGGAATGCGTATAGTACGGGCTTGGTCGGCAATAGCGCGGGTTATAGCTTGTCTTATCCACCAAGTAGCGTAGGTTGAAAACTTAAAGCCCTTGGTGTAGTCAAACTTATCAACCGCCTTAATAAGACCCACATTACCCTCTTGAATAAGGTCTAAAAAGTACATACCTCTACCAACATATTTTTTAGCGATACTTACAACAAGACGTAAGTTTGCTTCGGTAAGGCGCTGTTTAGCATATTCATTACCTTCGGCAATTTTAATAGCAAGCTCTATTTCTTCATCACTTGACAAAAGCGGAACTCGGCCGATTTCGCGAAGATATACTTTAACAGGGTCGTCAAGCGACATATTCTCAAGCGCAGTATCATCAATCTGCTCAACATCAACCTCTTTTAAATCATCTTCTGTAGGCTCTTCATCATAGTCAATATCAAATGTAGGCGGTTCGGAAGCAAGCTCATCCAAATCGTCGGGTGCATTTTCAATATCGTCAATGCCTGTGCTTAACTCAAACTCTTGATTTTCAAATTCTTTTTCTTTGTTGTCGTTAATTTTTGTATCAGCCATTTTTACCATTCCCTTTTTGTTTGTTTTTTATTATTTCTTGTAACTGTGATGCCCAATTTTCAACCGTTTGTTCCTTAGGGCTAGAAGAATTTAATCGCTTATACTCTTCTAATATTACCTTTATACAGTCATTTAATACGGTTTTTGCGTTATTTCCTGCTTTATCGTTATTTTGAAGTGTTACCAAATACCCAACTTCACCCACAGAAAAGCTTTGCGCAAAAACCGATATATCTACCGCTCCCCCGTTTTCATAAGACTCGATTAAGCACTTATACACCCTGCGGTTTAAATCGGTAATCATTTTATCAATCGGTAATGCTTCATAAGCATTTGCTATAAAGTCGGGATGCTGAAGCAGTACCGATAAAACCATTTCTTCAGCGGCAACGCCTTTAACCGACAGTCGCCTTTCAGGGTTTATATCGTCCTTAGTATACTTAGGACGGAGAATATCGTTTATTTCCTTTTTTTCGGCTTTGTTTTTGTTTTGGCGGCGGTATTCATTAACCTTTTCGGTAAGCGCCGTACGGGATACACTGTACTTTTCACAAAGGCGACCTATATATATATCCCTCGTCATAGAATCGTTGGTAGAAGACAGTATCTGTGCCGCTTTATTAAGGTATTTAAGCCTTCCGTCATCGGTATCAAGTAAAAGCCCGTCAGCCGCCATCAGCAGTTTATACTCAATATCGCTTACAGCACCTGTAAGTAACGCTTTAAAACGGTCAGGACCGTTGTTTTTAATAAACTCGTCAGGGTCTTTACCGTTTGGTATTACTACCACCCTTATATTAAGACCCGATTTTTCTAAAAGCTGCGTTGCGCGGGCAATTGCCTTTTGACCTGCCGCATCGGAATCAAGCATCAAAACTATTTCCTTTGTGTAACGTGCTATAAGGTTTACCTGCTCAGGCGTAAAGGCGGTTCCTAAGGGTGCTACCGCATTGGTAAAGCCTGCTTGATGGAGTGAAATTACATCCATATTACCTTCTACCAAAATTATCTGCTCGCTACAGTTGTTTTTAGCATAGTTAATACCGAATAGGTTTTCGCTTTTTTTATAAACAGGGGTATCCGATGTATTTACATACTTACCGCCCGCCTTATCGTCCCCTGGCATAGCTCGTCCGCTAAAGCCAACCACATTACCGCGTATATTTATTATAGGAAACATTACGCGTTTTCTAAAGCGGTCGTAATAACTGCCCCTTTGGCTTTTGCCTATAACATTTGCGGTAATCATTTCGTTTATTGTAAATCCTTTATCCTTTAAATGCTTTATAAGGGCATCCCAACTGTCAGGCGCGGCGCCCAAGCCAAACTGTTTAATGGTTTTAAGGGTAAGGCCCCTACCCGTTAAATACTGCAAAGCCCATTTCCCGTCTTCACTCATTAAATAATTATGGAAAAACTTTGCACTTTCGCGGTTAATATCATAAATACGGTTTCTAAGCCTTTGCATAGAATCGTCATATCCGTCTTGCGGGAGTGTGATTCCGCTTTTTTCGGCTAAAAGCTTTACCGATTCAACATAATCCAAATTTTCAATAAGACCCGTAAAGGTGATAACATCGCCACCAACACCGCAACCAAAGCAATAAAACGAGCCGTTTTCGGGGTAGATTGTAAAAGAAGGTGTTTTTTCGCTGTGGAACGGGCACAAACCCACAAGGTTTTTACCCCTACGCTTTAAATTTACATACTGCGAAATGGTAGTTTCAATATCGTTTTTATACTTAATTTCTTCAATAACCTCATGTGGTATTGCCATAGTTCCACCTACCTTTTATATATTTTTATAACGGCAAAAGTTAAATTTGCCAAGAACGCGGAATGTACATATCCGAATAAACGGTTATTGCGTAATGGTCGGTCATACCGGCAATATAATCGGCTATGACCCTTTCTTTTGAGTCGTTTTCAAGATAGTGTAAAAACTCTTTACCCATTTTTTCGGGATTTTTATAAAGTGCCTTAAAAATACCCTCTATAATACCCAAAACCTTTACTTCTTCAGATTTTGCTACAGGGTTTCTGTAAACCGCTTGGAATAAAAATTCGTGTAGCATATCGTAATATTTTTCGGTATCAGTATCCATCTTTATATCGTCACTACTGTTTTTTACAATAGAGTTTACCAAACTGCTGATTCTTGCACTTTTGTCGTTACCTAATTTGTCGGAAATTTCTTGAGGTATTTGTGTCGGCGAAATTACCCCTGCGCGAATGGCATCGGCAATATCGTGGTTTATATAGGCAATTCTGTCTGCATAGCGAACAATTTTACCTTCAAGCGTATCGGCAAAAGCGCCCTTGGTATGACGCTGAATACCGTTCAGCACTTCGTATGTAAGGTTTAGCCCCTTACCGTCCTTTTCTAACTTTTCGCAAACGCGAACACTTTGGTCATAATGGGTGAACTCAAAGGGCAAAAGCTCATTTAAAGCCCGCTCTCCTGCGTGGCCGAAGGGTGTATGCCCTAAATCGTGACCTAATGCAATAGCCTCGGTTAAATCCTCATTAAGCCTTAAAGCGCGCGAGAGCGTTCTCGCTATTTGGGAAACCTCCAAGGTGTGAGTGAGGCGGGTTCTGTAGTGGTCAAGCTCGGGAGATAGGAAAACTTGTGTCTTATGCTTTAAGCGACGAAACGCTTTACAGTGTATTATACGGTCTCGGTCCCGCTGAAAATCAGTACGGAGACTGCACTTCTCTTCAAATTTGGCTCTCCCTTTAGAATTAACACAAAGGGTAGCATTGGGTGAAAGTATAAGCTTTTCGTTTTGCTCGGTTATTTGCCTTATGTTTTCCATAAAATCCACCCCTTTCATATTATATATTAGCAAAAAAATTGCAAAATCCTTTAATTTTCTTTAAAAGGCATCAATTTTTTTAGTTTTATTTCAAATTTCAGTCTTGCGCTAAAGGTTTCGGTTAGTTTCTTCCCAAAAGACTCTACATCACACTCGGGCAAAGAAAATTCAACCGTTACATTTTCCGCGAAAACAGTATCGCCGATTTCGCATCCGCAAGCAGATAATAAATTAACTAATTTTTGGTGGTTAGGATAATCACACACTATCTCTAAAACGGCGCTTGGCACCATTTTGTAAACTTCCGCTTTAGCAATTACATCCTGTACCGATTTAGAATAGGCGCGCACAAGACCGCCTGTACCCAAAAGCACCCCACCGAAATAACGTGTTACCACTACGGCAATATTCTTAATAGAAGAGCCTTCTATTACATCAAGCATAGGCTTGCCCGCCGTGCCGTGCGGCTCGCCGTCATCTGAAAAACGGCAAAGCTTGCCTTCACTCACCGAGTAGGCATAGCAGTTATGGGTAGCATCCCAATATTTCGAGCGCATTTCTTCCAAAAAGGCGGAAGCCTCCGCTTCGGTTTCGCAATGGCGAAGGGTTGCAATGAATCGCGAACGTTTTTCTACATATTCGGTTGTTGTTTCGGCTAATACAGTTAAATATGTATCCAAAAAACCACCCTTTTATATGATAAAATTATGAAAAAACAGCCCAACTTCACACGGAAGCCGGGCAGATTTTTTGAGGCATTATTTTGAAATGTTGAAACGCTTGTTGAATCTATCAACGCGTCCGCCGGTATCAACCAACTTTTGCTTACCTGTGAAGAACGGATGACATTTAGAGCAAATATCCAAACGGATATCCTTTTTAGTGGAACGAGTTTCGAACTCAGCACCACAAGCGCACTTAATTGTTACCTTTTCATACTCAGGATGAAGTCCTTGTTTCATCGTTGTCACTCCTTTCTATCACATTAGCCAAATAATAATATCACACTTGAAAGCAAAATGCAAGTATTTTTTTATTTAATATTTTTTTATGTTTTTAAAATTTTTATTGACATATAGGTAGGTTTTGGGTTATAATCTAAACTTGAAAGGTTATGGGTGAAAATTTCCCTTATTTAGAATAACCGTTAAGTCAATACATTAAGGAGGGTACAAAGTTGAAAAGAACATATCAACCGAAAAAGCTTCACCGTAAGAAAGAGCACGGTTTCTTAAAGAGAATGGCTACTGCTAACGGCCGCAAAGTACTTGCACGCCGCAGAGCAAAAGGAAGAAAGAAATTATCATATTAAAAGCCACTTACATGTGGCTTTTCCTTTTATTATGAAATTATGAAAATAATAAAGCTAAAGGAAAACTATGATTTTCGCCGAGTATATAATAAGGGTAAATCCTATGTTTGCCCCTATTTTGTGGTTTATTTAAATCCTAACCGCAAAAAATATTCAAGGCTTGGCATTACTGTAAGCAAAAAAATTGGTAACGCCGTTAAGCGCAACCGTGCAAAGCGTGTTATAACGGCAGCATTCAGTACCGTTTATCCAAAAATAAACTCAGGTTATGATTTTGTTATTGTCGCAAGAACGCGTACATTAGATGTAAAAAGCACCGTTGTTTCTTCACATCTTTCAAAAATTCTATATTCCATCGGTGCAATAGATTGTTTAGAGAATGAAAAAACTACTAATTAAATTTGTCGAATTTTATAGGCGCGTACTTTCTCCACTCAAAATAACCCCTGCCTGCCGTTTTATTCCGTCTTGTTCGGAATACGCGATCGAGGCAATCACGGTACACGGCGCATTTAAAGGCTCACTGCTGAGCATTTGGAGAATTTTGCGTTGCAATCCCTTTTGCAAGGGCGGATACGACCCCGTACCCGAAAAAAAGCGTTAGTTTGAAAATTACCATTTAACAACGAATGGATGGGTGTATAAATGAATAAACTTTTTAGTATTATTAACATACCGCTCGGTTGGGTGTTAAGATTTATTTCAGGTATATTCGGCGGTAATTTTGCAGCAGCGGTATTTGTTTTTACCCTGCTTATAAATCTCGCCTTTATTCCGCTTACCATTAAAAGCCAAAAATCTGCCGTACAGCAGCTTCGCATCAAACCTAAGCTTGACGAATTAAAGAAAAAATACGGCGACGACAGACAAAAGTACTCACAAGCTATGAGTCAGCTTTACCAAGAAGAAAATGTTTCTATGTCGGGCGGATGTCTTCCCATGATATTCCGTCTTGTAATTATGATGAGCATTTACTATCTTATTATGAGTCCGTTAACCTATTTGATGAGCGTGGATGCATCGGTTATTGATGCAGCTTCTAAAGCTTTGGAGGCTACAGGCGTAAAGCTTATGGTAGGCAGAAGCGAATTACAAGTTATCGGCGCTGTTTTATCGGGGGAAATATTATCTCCCGAAATTTTAGAAGCCGCTAAAAACATAAGCTTCAATTTCTTTACTATTGACCTTACTGTCACCCCTGAATTTTCGCTTGATATTTTCAACAATTGGGATAAAACTTGGATTATGCCGCTTTTAGCATTTGCAAGCCAAATGGTTTCAAGCGTTTTCTCTATGAAGCTTCAAAAGAAGACCAACCCCGATGCACCTAGTATGACAGGTATGATGCTTACAATGCCTCTTATCTCACTATTTATTGGTTTTTCTTTACCTGGTGGTGTTACTTTCTATTGGGCTTGTTCTTCGCTTATAGGCGGATTTTTACAAATTGCAGTACAACAATTTTACGGTCCTCAAAAAATGCTTGCTAAAGAGCGTGTTAAAGAGCTTTCAAAGCAATGCGATTTTGAAATAGGACAGATTGAAAACTCTGGTAATAACCAATAAATAAGGAGGATACTTTCTTGATTAAAGAAGCTATCGGCTATGGCGAAACCATTGAGCAAGCCAAAGAAGATGCCGTTTTAAAATTAAATGCAAAAGCTGACGACGATATACAGTTCGATGTTTTAGCCACCCCTAAGAAAAAGGTTTTAGGCCTTTTCGGTGGCAGTAAGGCTGAGGTTAAGGCATTTATAGAGTTGCCCGACGTTGCAAAAAAGAAATCTCGCCAGAATGATAAAAAAGAAACCCAAAAGCCTAAGAAGGCTACTAAAAAAGAAGAAACCGTTTCTCAAAAAACAATAGAAAATACAGATACTAAATTTGTAAATGAAGAAGATTTACCCGAAGGCTCTAAAGCGTTAAATGCGGTTAAATATTTAAGACCTATTTTAGAAAATTTAGGTTGTACAGATTTAAAGGTAATGGTTGCCGAAAAGGACAACTACGCTTTAATTGAGTTTAGCGGTAACGGTCTTGGTGCTATTATCGGGCACCGCGGCGAAACACTTGATGCTTTACAGTATTTAGCAGGTCTTGCTGCCAATAACTGTGGCGGATATTATAAGGTATCTCTTAATATCGGTGACTACCGTCAAAGAAGAGAAAAAACCCTTGTAAGCCTTGCAGACCGTATATGTGAGCGCGTAAAGGCTACCGGCAAATGCCGAACACTCGAGCCTATGAACCCCTATGAGCGCCGCATTATTCACACTGCAGTTCAAGCACACGAAGGTGTTACTTCCGCCTCCTTCGGTGAAGGCAGTGACAGACGGGTTGTAATCGGTCCTGAGGGAGCCGACCTTAAGCCCCTTCGCCAAACAAGACGCGGTAACGATAACCGCCGTCCGCGCGAAAAACGAAACAACACCGTTTCTGCTACTCCCGTAAGAGAGCCTAAAAAGGATACCGATATCCCGCTTTACGGAAAAATTAATTAATAAAAAATCACTGTGGATTTTAAATTTTTCTGCAGTGATTTTCTTTTTCGTGTAAATATAATTGACAACCGACTGCTTGATAGTATATAATAACTATATTATATAAACGGTTTATTTTTTAACTATAAGATATATTCAAATAGGGTATACTAACATTAATAATTTACGACTGGAGGGACTATTTTGGAGAAGTTTGTCATTTCCGGCGGAGCATCCTTAAAGGGTACAGTCCGTATAAGTGGTGCTAAAAATGCCGCCGTTGCAATTCTTCCCGCAGTCATGCTTGCAGACAGTCCTTGCATAATTGAAAATATACCCAATATTTCCGATGTGAAGAGTATTCTTTTCGCTATGGAAAAATTGGGTGCTAATATAAAGAACATAGATAAATCCACTGTAGAGATTAACCCTAAAAATGTTAATTCTTTTTTAGTTACAAAAGAAATGGCAGAAGGCATGCGTGCTTCAAGCTATTTTTTAGGCGCTTTGCTTGGCAGAATGAACAAGGCGCGTGTAGCACCACCCGGTGGATGTGACTTTGGTGTTCGCCCTATTGACCAACACATTAAAGGCTTTGAGGCTTTAGGCGCTAAAATCACTCTTGAAAACGGTCTTGTAGAAGCCAATGCAAAGGAACTTAACGGCGCATCTATCTACCTTGATGTTGTATCTGTAGGCGCTACTATTAACATTATGCTTGCCGCAGTAAAAGCTAAAGGACTTACTGTAATTGAAAACGCCGCAAGAGAACCCCATATTGTTGACCTTGCAAACTTTTTAAACACTATGGGTGCAAATATTATGGGTGCAGGCACCAACATCATTAAAATCCGCGGTGTTGAAACCTTAAACGGCACAACTTATAGCATTATACCCGACCAAATAGAAGCCGGCACATATATGGCGGCAGCGGTAGCTACTAAAGGTGATGTGCTTATTGACAATGTAACACCTAAGCACCTTGAATCAATTATTGCAAAGCTTCGCGAGTGCGGTGCAGAAATTACTGAATATGACGAAGCGGTGCGTGTTGTTTGTAATAACCGCCCCAAAAAATGCAATGTTAAAACTATGCCACACCCAGGCTTCCCTACCGATATGCAACCGCAAATTGCAACCATTCTAAGTTTAGCTGACGGTGAGAGTGTTGTTACCGAAGGTGTTTGGGACAACCGCTTCAGATACATTGAACAGTTAATCCTTATGGGCGCTAATGTTTTAGTAGACGGTAAGAGAGCCATCATAAACGGTGTTGAAGCTTTAAAACCCGCTTTAGTAAAGGCGGTTGATTTGCGCGCAGGCGCGGCTATGCTTATTGCAGGTCTTGCGACAGTTGGCGAAACTGAGGTTGTTGAAATTGAGCGTATTGACCGTGGCTATGAGGATGTTGTAGAAAAATTTACATCCCTAGGTGCTGATATTAAACGCGTTATATCGCCCGACTAAAAATTTAAAAGCATAAATAAACAGGCCAACACAGTTGACCTGTTTTTTATAGAAAAGGAAATTATAAATGTCAAAAATTTGCCCACTTTACAGCAGTTCAAGCGGGAACAGTACATACATAGGCACCAAAAACGGTGGGATACTCATAGATGCGGGTGCTTCCTTTAAAGGCATTAAGGAAAAGCTTTTAGCCTTAGATACCACACCTGATGAGATTTTAGCCGTTGCCGTAACACACGAGCATATAGACCATATAAAAGGTCTTAAAACCTTTTTGAAGACTACAAATGCTAGTCTTGTGGCTTCAAGCGATACCTTGAACGAGCTTGTAAAAAAAGAATGTATTCCTGCTAAAACTAAAATAATTGTAGCATACAATAAGCCTATAGATATTTGCGGTATCGAAATTAACCGCTTTCAGACAAGTCACGACTGTGAGGGCTCGAGCGGATACACCCTAGTACTTCCCGATAATAAAAAGGTTGCTATTTGTACCGACTTAGGCATAATGACCGATACTGTGCGTGCAGCCTTATTGGGTAGTGACCTTGTTCTGCTTGAATCCAACCACGATATTGAAATGCTTAAAAAAGGCCCCTATCCGCCACAACTAAAGGTGCGTATTTTGTCGGATAAAGGCCACCTTTCAAACAATATTTGCTCTACCGAATTAAAAACACTTTTAAAGAGTGGTACAAAACGGTTTATTTTAGGTCATTTAAGTCTGCATAACAATACACCTTTACTTGCAAAAAGCTGTGCCACCGCTTCGCTTATGGATTTAAGCGCTAAAATAGACAAGGATTATTTGCTCACGGTTGCAACACCTAATAATAACGGAGTGAGCATAATATGATTAAAGTAACGCTAATTTGCCTTGCAAAATTAAAGGAAAAATATTTAAAGGATGCAGTAGATGAGTACCAAAAACGTCTTTCACGCTACTGCAATCTAGATATTATAGAGTTAGAGCCTGTAAGATTACCCGAAAAACCTTCCCATTCCGAAATAGAGCAAGCTCTTTTAAAAGAAGCCGATATGATACTTAAAAAAATACCACAAAACAGTGAGATTTACACCCTTTGTATTGAAGGAAAAGAGCTTTCAAGCGAGCAGTTTGCAAAGAATATAGACAACCTACAAAACGAGGGTAAAGGCCTTACCTTTGTAATAGGTAGCTCTTACGGAATAGCCGATAAAATTAAGGCTTTATCCAATTTCAAGCTTTCATTTTCTAAAATGACCTTTCCACATCAGTTATTCCGCGTAATGCTTTTAGAACAAATTTACCGCGCCTTTAAAATCAACGAAGGCTCGCAGTACCATAAATAAAAACTCGGTGAAATGATATGCACCCCAAAAGTTAGACACTTTTGGAGGTGCATATTTTTTATGCGTAAAAAAGGTGGAAAGAATAAAGTTTATAGTGCAGAATTTAAAATAGGTGTTATAATGGATATGCGAGAACACCGTTTAGGGT
>JAFQOJ010000006.1 GCA_017403265.1 Clostridia bacterium | reverse complement strand
TCTTAAAAGGTTCTTTGCTTGAAGGGCTACGGTCAACTCTCCACTGAGTAGTAGTAGCAGCAGAGGTAATGGTAATACCACGCTCTTGCTCTTGCTCCATCCAGTCCATGGTTGCGCCGCCATCATGAGTTTCACCCATCTTGCGGTTGATACCGGTGTAGAAAAGGATACGCTCAGTGGTGGTGGTTTTGCCGGCGTCGATGTGAGCCATGATACCAATATTTCTTGTCATTTCAAGAGATACCTTTCTTGGCATATAAACCTCCATACCGCTTAAGCGGTTAGTAATAAAATCTTAGTTTTTAAACTACCATCTGTAGTGTGCAAACGCTCTGTTTGCTTCAGCCATCTTATGGGTATCTTCGCGCTTCTTAGCAGCACCGCCCATACCGTTAACAGCATCTAAAATTTCACCTGCAAGGCGTTCTTTCATAGTTCTTTCAGAACGGTTGCGGCTGTATGTTGTTAACCAACGAAGACCGAGAGTTTGCTTTCTTTCGGGACGAACTTCAAACGGAACCTGATAGGTTGCACCGCCCTTACGTACTGCCTTAACTTCTAATTGGGGCATTACGTTTTCCATAGCAGCGTCGAACACTTCAAGTGGGTCCTTCCCTGTTTTTTCGGTAATGATGTCAAACGCACCGTAAACAATCTTCTGAGCAACACCCTTCTTACCGTCAAGCATAATATTGTTGATAAGACGTGTAACTACTTTTGAATTGTAAAGCGGATCGGGTAATACATCACGTTTAGCAATAAAGCCTCTTCTTGGCACTTTGCTTCCCTCCTTCATAGTAATGATATCATAGGTACTCGAGTTGACTTCCCCGTGGCACCAAGCAAGGCTTAATACATATTATTATATATAAGCCGCTGCTTGATTTTGCAGCAGAGATTAAGTCTACTAAATTATTTTGCACCTGCTTTTGGACGTTTTGCACCGTATTTTGAACGGCTTTGCATTCTGTTTGCAACACCCTGTGTATCAAGGCTACCGCGTACGATATGGTAACGTACACCAGGTAAGTCCTTAACACGACCACCACGAATAAGAACAACGCTGTGTTCCTGCAAGTTGTGACCGATACCGGGGATGTAAGCCGAAACTTCAATACCGTTTGAAAGACGTACTCTGGCAATCTTACGAAGAGCCGAGTTAGGCTTTTTAGGGGTAGAAGTTTTAACTGCTGTGCACACGCCACGCTTTTGCGGTGAATCGTTATCGGTAAGCTGACGCTTCATAGAGTTGTAGCCCTTTAAAAGAGCAGGAGCTTTAGCCTTCTTTTCGATAGTTTCACGACCACTGCGAACCAATTGGTTAAAGGTAGGCACTATTCAATCTCTCCTTTCTTAAAATTTATGAAAATTATGCCAAAACATAATATCGCATAATATTTCACGCTAGAACATAATATCACAAAAATTCAAGTATGTCAAACATTTTTTCAAAAAATCATAATATTTTTGCATTGACTTTATTTAAGGTATGTTATAGAATGTAAATGTAAAGTTGTATTATATAATAGGAGAATATGATGGCAGGTACAATTTCTAATTCAGTTATAAAGCGCTTACCGCGCTATTATAGGTTTTTAGGTGAGCTTAGAAGCGAAGGGCTTACTAAAATTTCTTCACGCGAATTATCTCAGCGAATGGGCTTCACCGCAAGTCAAATAAGGCAGGACCTTAACTGCTTTGGAGGTTTCGGTCAGCAAGGCTACGGTTATAATATTGACATTTTAAGAGAAGAAATTGCATATATCTTAGGTCTTGACAAGCCTAAAGGTATTATTCTTATAGGTACAGGTAATTTAGGGCGTGCAATTACAATGCATATGAATTTTGAGTCTAAGGGTTTTCACTTAATAGGGCTTTTTGATGAAAAGGAATCGCTTGTGGGTAAGGTTGTTAAAAATCAGCCTATAAGAAATATAAATACATTGGATGAGTTTTGCCGTGAAAATTTACCAAAAGCAGCAATACTTTGTATACCTAAAGAAGCAGCACAAAAGATTACCGACCAGCTTATTAAATTAGGTGTAAAAAGCTTTTGGAACTTTAGCCACTATGATATTGCAATAAACAATCCCGATGTTAAGGTTGAAAATGTTCACTTAGGCGATAGTTTGACAAGACTTTCTTATAAAATGAATAATGAATAGAAAAAGCGACCGAAAGGTCGCTTTTTATTATACCATTGCATTTTCAATAAAACGGACTACGGTAGTCCAATAGAGTTGAGGATTACGAGAGGAGCTTCCTGCGTGACCGGCACCCTCTATAACAAGCTTTTCTTTTTTACAATTAGCGGCGTTGTATAGTTTATCAAGCATTTCATATGGAACAAACTTATCTTCACTGCCGTGTATAAATAATGTAGGGACTTTAATTTTTGCGGCTTGCTTAGTGCAGTCGGCTTCGAGTAAGTTTACCCCCGATTTAGCGTAGGCTACTAAGGAAGCTATATCAAGCAACGGGAAAGCGGGTAAATTAAATATAGATTTCATTTGCACAGAAAATTGCTCATAAACCGAAGAGTAGCCGCAGTCTTCAATCGCGAGTACTACCTGTTCGGGTAAGGCTTCGCCTGCAAGATTGATTACGGTAGCGCCACCCATTGAAACACCGAAAAGACCGATTTTAGCTTTGCTGTTAAGCTTTATAATTTCGTTAATCCATAAAAGGTTATCCTTACGCTCGGGCCAACCCATACCTATGTATCTGCCTTCGCTTTGGCCGTGGGCGCGGGCATCGGGCAATAGTACGCTATAGCCCATATCGTAAAATTGCTCGGCATAGAATGCCATATCCGAAGCACAGCTTTTGTAACCGTGGAAAACCATCATAAAATTTCCGTTGTTGTATTCACTGTTGTTTTCTATAAGGTAGGCGTGCAGTTTAATGCCGTCAGAATTTTCAATATACACATCCTCTGCATGCTCGTAAAACCAAGAGCCTTCTTGCAGTGCACCTGAAAGACCGTTTACATTAGAAGGTATAAGCGCATATTTAGAATTTTTGTCAAGCGCATAGCTTGCAAGGAAGTTTGAAGCAATTAAAGTAATTGTAACAATTATTAAAAGAAGTGCGCTTAAGGTTATTATTAGAATTTTGCGTAGCTTACGGCTGATTTTCATAATAGCACCTACTTTTTCTTTTTATGAATGTTGCGTATTGTTTTTTTAGGTTTTTGATATGATGTTTTTTGGTTGCGCGGGGGTGCTATAAGGCAGTTTTTGCCTGTGCCTATAAGGTCGAAGCGTTTTGCCTTTTTAAGCGCTGTAAGCACTATTTCGCGGTTTTCGGGCTTGAAATACTGCAAAAGCGCGCGCTGTTCCGCCTTTTCCTTTGGCATTTTGGGCACATATACTTTTTCCATTGTGTTAGGGTCAAGACCCGTATAGAACATACAGGTTGAAACGGTGCCTGGGGTGGGGTAGAAGTCCTGCACCTGCTCGGGATGAAGATTGTTGCGCTTTAAAAAAAGCGATAATTCAATAGCATCATTAATGGTGCTACCTGGATGTGATGACATTAAATAAGGCACTAAATACTGTTTTTTACCGCTTGATTTTGTAAGCTCGTAAAAGCGGTCTTTAAATGTGTTATAAACTTCAATTTTTGGCTTGCCCATATATTTTAAAACATGGTTTGAGCAATGCTCGGGCGCAACCTTTAGCTGACCGCTTATATGGTGGGTGACAAGCTCTTTAAAAAATTCTTCCGATTTATCGGCAACAAGGTAATCAAACCGAATACCCGAACGGATAAACACTTTTTTAACTTTAGGAAGTCTTCTCAGTTCACGAAGTAGCTTTAAATAATCGCTGTGGTCGACTTCGACTGCAGGGCACATTGTGGGCGCTAAGCACTTTTTATCGGCACAAAGTCCGCTTTTTTGCTGCTTTTTGCAGGACGGAAATCTAAAATTAGCAGTAGGACCGCCTACATCGTGAATATAGCCTTTAAAATCGGGCATTTCGGTTATGGCTTTAGCTTCTTTTATTACCGACTCGTGAGAGCGGGCGGTAATTTGTCTGCCTTGGTGGTAGGCAAGAGAGCAAAAATTACAAGCACCAAAGCAACCGCGGTTATGAATAATAGAAAACTTAACCTCGGCAATACCAGGTACACCGCCCATGCTTTCATAAGATGGGTGATAGTTGCGCATAAAGGGTAGCGCGTAGGTTTTATCCATTTCTTCTTCCGATAAAGGCGGCATTGGTGGATTTTGCACCAAAATTTTATTGCCATGTTTTTGGATAACCGTTTTACCCCTTACAGCATCGGCTTCGGCGTGTTGCATTTTACAAGCTATAGCATACTGCTTTTTACCGTTTTCACTGTTTTCTTTTACCGCTTCAAATGAAGGACATTCCTGTGCACCCGAAATATACTCATAATTCTTGCTGTCTACACAATAGCAGGTGCCTAAAATATTTGTAAGCTCGGTTATTTTTTCGCCCGAGTTTAGTCGGCTTGAAATCTCTACAATATGCTTTTCACCCATACCATACATCAAAAGGTCGGCAGTGGAGTCTATAAGAATAGACGGGCGAACGGCATCATCCCAATAATCGTAATGTGCAAAACGGCGGAGTGATGCTTCAATACCGCCTATTGCAATAGCAACATCACCGTAAATTCGGCGCAAAGCCTTACAGTAAACGATGGTTGCTCTATCGGGGCGCTTGCCTGCTTTACCGCCTGGGGTATAAGCATCATCACTTCTGCGCTTTTTGGCGGCGGTGTAATGCGCCACCATAGAGTCAATATTACCGCCGTTTACCAAAAAGGCAAGGCGAGGAAGACCGAAACAGGTATAATCGGCATCGCTTGTAGGTTGGGGTATAATGCAAACTTTGTAGCCTGCATTTTCAAGTACACGCGAAATTATTGCAGTACCAAAAGACGGGTGGTCAACATAAGCGTCCCCCGTTACTATTATAAAATCAGGTTGTTGCCAGCCTAATTTTTCCATTTCCTTTTTTGTTATAGGTAAAAACGGCATAATATCACCATTCAAAAAAATATATATAAAGTATAACATAACATTATAAAATTGACAAGGAGTAGAATAGTGACATTTTTTGAATGGTTTTACAAGGCGGTAATTATAGAAGGAATTGCGATTTTATTGACACTTTTAATCACGCTTACATTAAAATATTTTTTTAAAAGTGAATTTAAAAAGGTGCAGGATTTTCATGCAAAATATATTGCGGTGGATACCAATATATCTGAGGTTTTAAGTAATGAGGTTTAAGCTTTTCGGCACCGAAATTTATATTTCGTTTTTATTCGCGTCAGTTATTACATTAATGCTTTTGTTTGATAAAACGGGACTTATATTACCACTTTTGTTTGCGGTATTTATGCACGAATTAGGGCACCTTTTTATGATGTATATACGCTCATCGGCGCCAAAACGAATAAAGCTAATCCCTGCTTCTGTGCAAATTACAAAACCTTTTATAAGGGATTATAAAAACGATATTATAATCTCCCTTTCGGGACCCTGTGTTAACATATTACTGTTTGCGGTTTTTTATTTTAATTATAAATGCTACTTAAATACTACTACATTATATATAGCGCTTTTAAATCTTATAATAGGGGTATTTAATCTGCTACCAATAAAGGGGCTTGACGGCGGTACAGTTTTTTACTGTGTTTTATGTAAATATACTAATGTAAATAAGGCTGAACTAATACTCGGGGCCATATCATTTTTAGGCGGTTTGGCGTTACTGCTTTCGGCGGTAGTGCTGACTTTAAGGGGTAAAATTAACATTTCGCTTTATATTATGGGGATATATTTGCTTGTGACAACCATAATAAAAAAATAAACCTTTCAAAAGAAAGGTTTATTTTTATTTGTACCAATAAATCTGGGCGCCTGTTTCGAAAATTTCAAAATCGGTTTTTAGGCTTTCAAGGTTAGTAGCAGAGCTTTTATAGTAGAACTGACCTTTTTTGGTTTGAAGCCCCTGTAAGCAGTTTTTCTTTGTGCGGTATTCACTTTTTATATAAAGTTTAGTGCCTTTGGCGTGGATTTGGTTACTGTGCTCTGGCTCCCAGCTCCAATTGATTATTTGCCTTGCGGGGCAATCAATAGTGTTGTTTATGAATTGAACATTTTTAACTGTCATAGGGGGATTTTTCGGGTGCGAACCCGTAACACCGCGAATACAACCTTCAATTCCACGAATTCCACCGTCATTTTTTCGAGTGCCCCAACCCATACTTGTAAAGCGCATAATGTTATCTTTTATATTAAAGTTTTCAAGCGGGGCGGCTTCCTTGCAAAAGAACTCGATATCGGCGTTATTGTACTCAAATAAATTGCCCGAAAAGGATATATTTAAATATTCGTTAGCGTTATCTCCCTGCCAAGTGAGTGCCGAATCGTAGGTTTGGTAGAACCAATTGTTTTCTACCTTAATATTGGTGCCGCCGTTCCAAAATTCTACAGCGTTTCCGTAGCGAAGCTTATTGTTGGAGGTATACCTGCCACCCAAAAAACCAAATTCGCAATTTGTTACAGTGAAGTTATAAGCGCCAAAGGCATGTATGCCAAACCCTGCTGAATATTTAATGCAAAGGTTGTCGATAGTAACCATTCGGTTCCCAACCTCTGCCGAAATAATGTTTACGCTGGGCATAATTTCTATATCGTAATAGCTATCCTTTGGATTGCCTTTGTCACAATATAGATAGAATATACCCTCATTGGTATCATGTAGGTAGTCGCCATTATTTTTTAGTTTTTTAATATTACCTGTCTTTTTAACGCCAATAATTTCGCTGTGGTTTATAACAAGACCGCAGGCTTCATCATAAGTGAAGGGTATTTTCCACACATTTTTGTTTACTGCTTCCCATTTATCACTTTCGGCATAATTTTCAAGTGAGCCATATATTTTGGGCTTTGTACCAATACCGTATGAGCCGTAAGTTACGCCGTTATGTGTGCTTAAAGAGTGCCCTAAGCGGAAGGTGTCACCGCGATTAAACAAAACGGCATCGCCTTCAACAATGTAAAGCTCCATTAAACGAACCAAAGTCTTAATGGGGGTTTTTGGGCTTAGACCATCATTGCGGTCATCCCCGCTTTGTGATATGTAATACTTGGTGCCTTTTATTTCGTAAAGCTCTTCTGTGTTAGGGGTGTTTAGTATTTCGGCGCGCCGCTCATCCGCTTCTTTTTCGCAGTAGCCTTCAACCGAAAATCCGCAGTTTGCGCGCAGCTTTGCAACCGAAGCATCGGTGGAAGTATCTATATTTTGGGGTAAAGTCTCTGTTCGTTTGGGTAGCTTTAGTGAAGAAGAACACCCAATAAGCAGAAAGGACAAAAGCAAACCAAGTAGAGTTGCCAAAGCGTTTCCTTTGATAATAAACACATCCTTGAAATAAAGTTGATAACCGTATTAGTCTTCCCAGTAAATATCTGCGCCTTCTTCAAAAAGTGGGAACATCTTAACAAGCTCTTCATAGTTGCAAGCAAAACGGTAGTCATGGGGTTGTTTTGCTATGTCGGTTTGAAGACCCTGTAAACAGGGGATAAGAGTGCGGTATTTACCTTTAATATAAAGCTTTGTGCCCGAAGCGTGAATGCCTTCTCTTTGCTCGGGCAGAATATTCCAGTTAATAGTTTGTCTTGCGGGACAGTCAATAATATTGTTGGTAAAATATGTTTCTTTGATTGTCCAAGGGGTCTTTTTATCGTCAGTACTTGCGCGAATACAACCTTCGATACCTCGGTAAGCACCGTCAAAGGTACGGCTGCCCCAACCCATACTTGTAAAACGCATAATATTATTAGCCATTACGTAGTTTTCAAGCGGAGCATCGGGGTTGCTCGGACTAAAGAACTCAATGTCACAGTTATTGTATTCGAAAAGGTTATTTGTATAGTGGATGTTTTTATAAACATTGTTTGTTTGATTGCCTTGCCAGGTAAGTGCCGAGTCATAGGTTTGGTAGAACCAGTTATTATCAATTAGAACATCTTGCGCGCCAAGCCAAAATTCCAAAGCGTTACCAAAACGGTAGTCGTTAAGATAATTTTTATCTGTTTTACCGAAAACCCAAAGACCGCCTAAAAAACCGAATTCACAGTTGGTAAGTTTTAGATTGTTTTTAAAAATAACAGCGCCAAAACCAAAGCCGGCGGTGTATTTTAAGCAAAGGTTATCAACAACTAAATCTTTACCGTGTTCGCTTTTTAAAAGTGTTAAGGTAGGCATAATTTCAATATCGGTCAGCACTTCGTTTGGTTTGCCCTCATCAAGATATAAGTAGAAAACGTTATTATCGGTGTCGTGCCAATAGTCGCCGTTTTCGCGAAGATTATCTATTGTTTCAAGCTTTAAAACACCTACAATACGGCTATGGTCTAAAACCAGACCGCAAGCACGCGGATAATTGAAATCTATCTTCCAAATGTTAGGTGCTACTTCTTGCCAGGTATCGTTTTCAGCATAGTTTTCGGGTGAACCGTAAATTTTAGGCTTAGCACCTTCGCCGTAGGAACCATAGGTAACACCGTTTTTAAGCATTAAAGGATTAGCAAAACGGAAAGTATCGCCACGCTTAAAAAGTATAGCATCGCCTTCGTCAAGTTCAATGGCGTTTATACGCTCAAGCGATTTGATTGGTGTTTCGGGGTACAAACCGTCATTGTTATCGTCACCGTTTGCCGAAACATAGTATTTAACACCCTTAATGTCATAAAGTTCTTCAGTATTAGGGGTGTTAAGGATTTTTTCGCGTAGTTCGTCAGCTTCTGCTTCAAAAAAGCCAACTGCTACATCATAACTGTTTGCGCGTTTTTTCGCTGTTGCGGCATCTAATGCAAAATCCAAGTTCTTGATTTGTTCGTTTTTCATAATTTTGTTCCTTTCGCCCTAATCTTCCCAGTAAATATCTGCGCCTTCTTCAAAGCGGGGGAACTCTTTTACAAGCTCGCGGTAATTGCAAGCAAACCTGCGGTCATGTGCTTCGGTTTCCAAGTCATATTGAAGACCCTGTAAACAGGGAATAAGGGTGCGGTATTTACCTTTAATATATAGCTTAGTACCTGAAGCGTGTATCTCTTCACGTTGGTGTGGAATAATGTTCCAGTTAATAGTTTGCCTTGCGGGGCAGTCAAGAATATTGTTGGTAAAGTAATTATCCTTAACATCCATTGGCTCTTCTCTATTATCTGTGCAAGCGCGGATACAACCCTCAATACCGCGATAACCGCCGTCAAAGGTACGGCTGCCCCAACCCATACTTGTAAAACGCATTATATTATCGGCCATAACAAAGTTATGAACTGGACCGCCACGGCTAAAGAATTCAATATCGCAGTTATTATATTCAAAAAGGTTTTTTGAAAAGCTAATGTTTTTATAAGCAAATCCTGCTAAATTGCCTTGCCAACTGACTGCTGAGTCATAGGTTTGGTAAAACCAGTTGTTTTCAATCTTAACATCTTCGGCACCAAGCCAAAATTCCACAGCGTTGCCGTAGCGGTTACCGCCTATTCCACGAACCCACTTACCGCCTACAAATCCTGATTCGCAGTTAGTGAACTGAAGGTTGCCCTTA
>JAFQOJ010000044.1 GCA_017403265.1 Clostridia bacterium | reverse complement strand
TGAATTGAAACATTACATAGATTACTACAACAACGAAAGAATATCCTTAAAACTAAAAGGAATGAGCCCGGTACAATACCGAACTCATTCACAAGCAATTTAATATTTAATTTTGTCTAAACTTTGGGGTTCACTTCAAAAACTGAGGCTTTTAATGTTTCGTTCGGCGACAAAATCGTTTTGTGTGGCAGCAATCGAAGCTTCGTTATCTATATTTTACAACACAAGTGTTCATTCATCAACACATTTGTTGTAAAATGTGCTATTTTTCAATGGGAGTGATTATATTGTACTATAACGAAATAATACAATTTGAAAGAGAATCGAAAAATATTACGCAAAAAGAAATTGCGGATTTTTTAGGTATAAAGCAACAACAATATGCTAGGTATGAAAAGGGTATTAATCTTTTACCAATAACTCATCTAAAAAATATTTGTACATACTTAAACATTTCTGCAGACTATATTTTAGGTCTTCCCGATTTACCCTATCCAAAAAGATAATTACGCATTACGCATTACGAATTACGCATTACGCATTAAAAAATCCCGCCGAAGCGGGATTTTTTGTTATATCTTTTCGTTAAACTTTTTTATTGCTTCAAAGCTTTGGGCACTTATATGGTGCTCAATTTTGCAAGCATCCTTTGATGCTGTTTCTTTATCTACACCAAGTTTTTCAAGAAAACTTGACAGCACTGTATGCCTTTCGTACATACGCTCGGCAATTTTGATGCCTTCGTCTGTAAGGGTTATATAACCCTTATTATCAACATTTATAAGCTCGGCTTTTTTAAGAAGTCCAACCGCACGTGATACCGATGGCTTTGAAAAGCCCAAGTCGGTTGCAATATCAAGCGAGCGAACATACTGCATTTTTTTAGATAGCAATAAAATAGTTTCAAGGTACATTTCGCCGGATTCATATATCTGCATTTAAAGCACCTCTTTTAAAGATTATACCTTTTTAACGCCTATGGTAACCTTTTGGTCGTTAATATCCCAAACCTTCACAAAGCCTTGGCACTCGCCTACTGTTAAAGAATCTGCCAAGGTATCGCCCGAAATATCAGCCATTTTACGAGTAGCGATATCACAAACAATCTCACTACCTGAAAGGGTTATTTCAATGTGGTCAACCACATTGAAGTTGGCTTCCTTACGCATTGTCTGAATCTTACTAATAAGCTCACGAACATAGCCTTCTTCAATAAGCTCGGTTGTGAGTGTTGTATCGAGCGCTACCGTAACACCCTTGTCACTCAAGGTGAAGAAACCTTCTTTTTGAGCAGCATCTATAAGCAAATCTTCTGTTTCTAATTCAATATCACCCGAAGAGAGTGTTAAAACAAGCTTTCCGCTCTCGTCTAACTGCTTTTTAGCGGCATTGCCGTCAAGGTTCATTAACGCGTTTCTAATTTCGCCTAACTGCTTACCGTACTTAGGTCCTAAGGTCTTAAGCTGTGGCTTAAAGGTATAGGTAACGAAATTATCAACCTCGCCTGTAAAGTTAACATTCTTAATATTAAGCTCTTCCTTAATAATATCAATAAAGCTGTCTTCAACTGCGCCGTCAAGCTTTACATACATTGTGTTAAGCGGTTGACGGTTTTTGCGAGAAGAACCGTTTCGTGCAGCTCTACCCAAAACAACAATATCGAGAACCTTTTCCATTTGCTCTTCAAGGTTTTTGTCGATGGCTGCTTTATCAACTTCGGGGAAAGCGCAAAGGTGTATACTTTCTGGAGCAGTTTTATCAATACCTGCAACAAGGTTTTGATAAATATTTTCTGCCATAAACGGAATCATAGGAGCAGCGGTTTTAGCTGTTATTACAAGCGCATGATAAAGTGTCATATAAGCGGCAAGCTTATCGTCGGTCATACCCTGTACCCAATAACGCTCTCTACCGCGGCGAACATACCAGTTACTCATTTCGTCTACAAATTCCTGTAAAGCGCGGGCAGCTTCGGGGATACGGTAGTTAGCTAAGTTATAGTCTACTGCTTCTACCATAGAATTAAGCTTAGATAAAAGCCATTTATCCATAACCGTAAGCTTGCAGTCTTTAAGGTTGTATTTAGTAGGATCGAATTTATCAATATTAGCGTAAAGCACATAGAAAGCATAGGTGTTCCAAAGAGTACCCATAAATTTACGCTGACCTTCTACTACTGCTTTTCCGTGGAAACGGTTAGGTAGCCACGGTGCCGAGTTTGTATAGAAATACCAACGAATAGCATCTGCACCGTAGGTTTCGAGTGCTTCCATTGGGTCGACTGCATTACCCTTTGATTTACTCATTTTTTGTCCGTTTTCATCCTGAACGTGACCTAAAACAATAACGTTCTTATAAGGTGCCTTATTGAAAATAAGGGTAGAAATTGCCAAAAGGGAATAGAACCAACCGCGAGTTTGGTCAACCGCTTCGGAAATAAAATCTGCAGGGAACTGCGCTTCAAATAAATCCTTATTTTCAAACGGATAATGGTGCTGTGCAAAAGGCATTGCACCCGAGTCAAACCAACAGTCAATAACCTCGGGAACGCGGTGCATTTCTTTGCCGCATTCAGAACATTTTATGGTTACAACGTCAATATAAGGACGGTGTAATTCAATATCATCAGGGCAGTTATCTGACATTGATTTTAACTCTTCAATACTGCCAATAGCGTGGTGGTGACCGCATTCACAGGTCCAGATATTAAGTGGTGTGCCCCAATATCTGTTACGCGAAATACCCCAATCCTGTACATTTTCAAGCCAGTCACCAAAACGGCCTTTACCGATAGATTCGGGAATCCAGTTGATTGTATTATTATTGCGAATAAGGTCATCCTTAACGTCGGTCATTTTAATAAACCAAGATTCGCGCGCATAGTAAATAAGTGGTGTGTCACAACGCCAGCAGAATGGATAATCGTGCTCAAATTTAGGAGCATCAAAGAGAAGTCCTGCCTTATCTAAATCGGTAAGTACTACAGGGTCAGCATCCTTTACAAACATACCGCTATAAGGGGTATCTTCGGTCAATTCACCCTTACCGTTTACGAACTGAACAAAGGGTAAATCATACTTTCTGCCAACCTTAGAGTCGTCTTCGCCGAAAGCGGGTGCTATATGAACAATACCTGTACCGTCGCTCATAGTAACATAGCTGTCACAGGTAATAAAGTGTGCTTTTTTCTTTTGCTTTTCGCATACAGGCTTTTGGAAGTCGAACAACGGCTCGTACTCTTTATATTCGAGGTCTTTACCCTTATATTCTTCTAAAATTTCGTAAGCAGGAGCCTCTTCGGTTGCAAGCTTTCCGAGCACCTTATCCAAAAGCTCTTTTGCCATATAATAGGTGTAGCCGTCCAAAGCTTTAACCTTGCAGTAGGTGTCGTCAGGGTTTACGCAAAGTGCAACGTTAGAAGGAAGTGTCCACGGTGTTGTAGTCCAAGCCAAGAAGTAAGCATCCTCACCTGCCACCTTAAAGCGTACAACTGCACTACGCTCTTTAACATTTTTATAGCCCTGTGCCACTTCGTGAGAAGAAAGCGGTGTTCCGCAACGCGGACAGTAAGGCACAATTTTAAAGCCCTTATACAAAAGCCCCTTGTCGTAAATTTGCTTTAAAGCCCACCATTCAGATTCAATAAAATCGTTATGATAGGTAACATACGGGTCATCCATATCTGCCCAGAAGCCAACAGTTTTTGAGAAATCTTCCCACATACCCTTGTACTTCCAAACGCTTTCTTTACAATGGTCGATAAACGGGTCAAGACCGTATTCTTCAATCTGCTCCTTACCGTCAAGACCTAAAAGCTTTTCAACCTCAAGCTCTACGGGAAGACCGTGGGTATCCCAACCGGCTTTTCTGGGCACCATATAGCCCTTCATTGTGCGGTAACGCGGAATCATATCCTTAATAACGCGAGTAAGCACGTGACCAATATGCGGCTTGCCGTTAGCAGTAGGGGGCCCGTCATAGAAAACATAGGGAGCGTCACCCTTACGTTCTTCTATGCTTTTTTCAAAAATTTTATTTTCGTCCCAAAACTTTTTAATCTTTTTTTCTTCTTCTACAAAGTTAAGATTAGGGGAAATGTTTTTATACACTTTTACTTCTCCTTTCAAAATAAAAAATCCCTTTATCCATAATAGGACAAAGGGACCCCTTGTTATACCACCTATTACGCCAAACAAACATTTGCGGTTTCTGTAACGTGAAACAAACGAAAGAGCTTACTTAAATTCGGTCCTTCTGCTCGGGAGTGATACCAATTTTTAAAACCCGCAAGGCTTACACCACCCCTTGCTCGCTAAAAGGTTTTTTCTAAAAATTGCGCTCTCCGTCATAGCATTTATATATTTCTTTTTTTAATTACTGGTTATTGGTAGGAATCTGTTGCTTTAAAGCAGCGCGGGTTTTACGAACCTCACCCAAATTAGCGGTAAGACCTTCGTCTGCGCGGCGCATAATATCGTCCACAAAATCCTGAGCAGCCTTGCGCATTTCGCGGCTCTTACCCTGAGCAGCGGCAATAATCTCGGCAGCCTTAGCTTGAGAAAGTCTAACAATTTCTTCCTGTGCTACCATAGCCTTTGCCTTTTCTTCGGCATTGCGGATAATAGCATCAGCTTCACGCTTAGCGTTTGTAATAATGTCGGCACGGTCTGCAACAATGCCTTTAGCCTGCTTTATTTCTGCAGGAATGTTAAGACGGATTTCGTCTACAACTGCTCTTAACTTTTCAATGTCAACAAGAGTCTTTTTACCGGGGATTTTAATACCGCCGTCAAGCACCTCGTCAAACTGTTCTAGTAATTCGTCAAGTGTCATTTTAATTTCCTCCATAAATCCTTGCGGATATTATTTATTTACATTTATCCTTTTAAGAATATCCTCTAAAATAACCTTAGGCACAAAGGAAGATATATCCCCGCCCATAGATGCAATTTGCTTAACCATGCTGGAGCTTAGATACATATTTTCTGCGCTGGTGGTTAAAAAGAGAGTTTCTACTTCGGGATTCAACTTCTTATTTGTTAATGCCATTTGGAACTCATACTCAAAGTCCGACATGGCACGAAGCCCTTTAATAATCGCTTTAGCGCCCTTCCTGGCGGCAAAATCAGCCAATAATCCGTCAAATGATTCTACTTCAACATTCGGGTGGTCTACAATACATTTCTTAATCATTTCAACCCGTTCTTGTGGGGTAAAGCTATTTGTTTTGTTTTTGTTACTTGCTACAACAACTATAACCTTATCAAACATATTTGCCGCGCGGCAGATAATATCAAGATGACCAAAGGTTACAGGGTCAAAGCTGCCGGGGCATATAGCAATACTATTTTTCATTTAATCTTTTGCACCTTTTCTGTAAACCGAAACATTAATTTTTCCGTAACGGTAGGTTTTAGAAATCTCAAAACCGCCTATGCTTTCAGGAATTTCTACTTCGGGCGGATACTCACAAACTATAATACCGTAATCACTCATAAGCGGCAATACCGATTTAAGCGCAGGCAAAAGCATACCTTTTTTATACGGTGGGTCTAAAAAAACAATATCGAATGTATCGCGGCTCATAGCAGTGAAGGATGAATAATCCGATGTGTAAACCTTTGCCACACCGTCAAAGCCTACATTTTCAAGGTTTTGCTTAATGATTTTTATAGAAGCATTACTGTTATCTACAAAAACCGCACTTTTAGCCCCGCGGCTTAAAGCCTCTATACCCAATTGGCCCGAGCCCGCAAACAAATCAAGCACGCGTCTGCCTTCAATGTCAAACTGTATAGCGCTGAAAACCGCTTCCTTAACCTTTTGAGAAGTAGGGCGAACATCGTTGCCTTCAAGTGTTTTTAAATTTTTACCACGGGCAATACCGGTAATTACTCGCATTAAAATCACCAAAACCGAAATCAAAAACTAAATAAGCATATAAACTGCCCATAATATGTTTATATTATCCCACGAACACGGGTGTTTTGTCAAGTGTTTTTTGTGTTTAAAGACAAATGCGCGCTAAAAAAGCTCCCGTTATATAACGGGAGCGGAAAATTTGGTCTCGGAAGGCCTACCGATTTTAAGACCTTTCGAGTATGTGACAACAAGGATACCAACCGTACGCTTGGTTCTGTCGGTCTGCCAAGGTCTTTGCCTTAACACAGCAACTGTTTGCAACCAGTGTCCCTGTCTGTTATTACATTAAAGCATATCTTTTTAAAGGTAATGCTAACTTTTAGTGAATAATTTGTTAAATCATTTAACCCGCTTTATATCAACACTATAGCCGTTTACACAGTCTTTTGCCGATACCTCGCCTACAATAACTATTTTTTCACCTAGTCGCTTTTCAAGTAACACTTCCTTTAATGCGGCAGTATAGGCTTCGCATAATATTGTTATATCATCCCAATTATTTGTACTTTTCATAAAAAATCTCTCCTTTGTACAAATAATGCACAAAGGAGAGATTTTATTGCAAAAATTATTTTTGAAGTAATTTGTAAATTTCTTCGGCGGCGATACGCGCTTTTGCAACGATATCTCTTTTGGTTTTTGGTATACAGTAATACAAAACCTTAGGCGTTCCTATAGATATTACATCACCAATTTCGTACCAATAAAAGTCGGAATATAAACTATAAGAAAGCTCGGGCGCTTGAGTGTACTTAAGCTGACCGTCACAACCGACAAGGCTAAAACCGTCTTTAGTATGAGTTAAAACGCCGTCCCCCACTTTATAAACACATTTCGTGTCTATCATCATATAAATGTCAACTTCACGCTCAATTTTATATCCACCCGATGAAATTTCTTTTCTTACGCACTCGCGTTGCCAAGCGTACCAGTCGGGTATGTGAGAAAACTCGGTTTCACCGTTTTCCGCTCTCATAAAGCCGTCTTCGGTAAGAGTGTAAACCTTTCCGCAGTTTTTACAGGTAAGTGTAATACCCTTGCCTTCTGTTTCACCTTCCGAAAGGCAGTTAGGGCACTTATATAAAACGCGGTTAAGACAGTCGGCACGGAAGCTTTCGGTAATTTTAACCCCGTTTTCCTGTTGCCAGCGGAAGTTATCAAACCGAAACTGTGCTTTTAAAGTGTCGTTAATTTCTTCAAAGGATTTTGTAGTAATATCTTCGGGGGACAAAATATATTCTATCTCTGCCGAGATTTTTACCTTGCGCTTTTGTAGGTTGTTATAGAGTGGGTCGTAAGCAAAAGCACCCTCAGTGCGTATCATAACAACGGGTATCGCAAGCTTTTTCACAAGCTTGCCAAGGCTTTCGGGCAAGGGTGTTGCGGTGCCGTCAAAGCTGTAGCTCGCTTCAGGGTACATAAGCACCGAGCAACCGTTTTTCTTGACAGCGTGGAAAATATCGCGGACAAGCAGGCTGTCGCTTATAAACTTTTGGGTAGGGATACATCCAACAAGCCGCATAAGCAGGTTTTTACCTACAAAACCGTCGGAAGTCATAACGATATTGTATTTTCTGGGAAACAATAACGCCGACGCAATTTTAAGGTCAATAAAGCTTGAATGATTCATTAAAATAAGGCAAGGCTCTTTTTTAGAAAGCCTTTCCATTCCAGTTTTTTTATAAAAAAACTTAACCCCTAAAAGCTCGAAAAAGGATAGCACCCTTATAACTAATGCCAGTAAAAATAAAGGCTTTAAGGGCTTTTTATGCTTTTTGGGTTTCAGCTTTAAAACTTCGCTGTAGGCGAGCTCTTTTGTTTTGATTTTCATATTTTCTCCCAAAATAAATTCATCAATTTAACTTTCAATTTCTCGAATTAATAATTTTGGTATACCAAGCACACGGCAAAGTTCTAACTCCTCGTTATATATAGTTCTTGGTGGGTAAGCGGGATTTATCGCCACAAAGCGCATCCAATCTTCCCCAGAGTTATATTCTACCTTTTTGAGAGTGGCTAGCTCGCTGTCGTATAAAACAACCCCCACCTGTCCGCTATAGTTGAGTGTTGTTTGCTTAAGCACCAAAACCTTGTCGCCGTCCTGATACTCGGGGTACATACTATCGCCTTTCACCTTAAGAACAAAAAACTCGTCACGATTTCTTCCGCGAAGATAACTGTTAGGTATATCTACCGTTTCGCCCTCCCAGTCTTCGAGTGCGGGAGAATCGTAGCCCGCTGCCACTTCGCCTATTACAGGAAAGGTGGTATAATTTTCAGTAATTACGGGTGCGGGCATTCTTTCGTTTTTATCGCTCTCGCCCGTGAGATAATCAAGCGAAACCTCAAAAAGCGCCGCAATATTTTTAATTGTGCTTATAACAGGGGTCTGAAAGCCTGTTTCCCACTTGCTTACCATAACGCGGTCTACTTTGAGCCCATACTCGCGGTTGAGTGCATTTGCCAATTCTATTTGATTAAGCCCTACTTGTTTGCGCAGGTATTTAATTCGTTCACCTAAAATATTCATTCTAATCACCTTCCAATATAATTTTATCACATTTGTGTCGATAATGCAACAAAAAAATCAAAGTTTTCAAAAAAGTGTTGACAACGAAAATTTGTTGTGTTATTATTTATGTGTCGACAAAGACACTTAAAGAAAAGCGCGCGTGAAAATATATCTTCTTGTGCCAGAAAAGCTCTTTCTCACAGGCGTATTTTAAATGTGTATATATTTTTTAATGTTTGAAGTGTCGAAAAAGAAACTTTTTATACAAAGGAGATGATAATTATTAAAGAATATCTTGCCAAATGGCTTAAAGCTGCAGGTATTAGAGCGCTTAAGACCGTAGCAGAAACCGCCGTTGCTACCATAGGCAGCACCGCCGTGCTTTCAATGGTGGATTGGAAATTGGTAATTTCCGCTTCCCTGCTTTCAGGCCTTATATCCTTACTGATTTCGGTAAAAGGCTTACCCGAAGTGAAGTAGACATATTGTAGGGAACAAGAAACCAAAACATAAACCTATAGAGAAAAAGTCATTGCGAGGAACGAAGTGACGGGGCAATCTTTTAGATTGATATAATTTTATTTTAGATTGCCGCGCTTTTGCTCACAATGACAAAATCAAAACAAAAAAATAATTAAAAATTAAAAGGAGAAATTTAAATGTCAGAAATTATAAACAACACAACAAATGAAAATGAAACCACAGCAACTGAACACACAGTTGCCACAACCAACTTATCAACCGACGATGTACCAATTAAACTACATGTGTTGAAAACCACAGGCAAAACGCAAGATATTGCGCTTATGCAAATAGGTGATAAAAACTTGTTAATTGACAGCGGCATATCCGATTATGCTACCAATTATTTGACAATATTGAAAGATACTTTGGGCGTAACAAAAATCGATTATATTTATATCACCCATTATCATTGGGATCACGCAGGTGGCCTGACAAAAATCGGAAACTACACCAAAAACGCCGATGGCACAACCAGTGGCAACGGAATTGATATGTATAATGCTACAATTTACTTGCCGGATATTCCCATTGAGGAATATTACAAACAAAATTATTATGTGAGAAGTATTTTGAAGTTCGCAGCAAACAAGTGTATGACCATAAAGTTTCCAGGGAATTTAAAACGCACTATAAGTAATGTTGACGATGTTCTAAGCATTGTAACCGACACTGTCAACAGGGACGAAACTATCGTTAACATTGAAGGGATAGAGTTAGAATTTAAAAACTGTAATGCTAACGATTACTATTACAACATTGACAAAAACGGCGGAAAAACTTTAAAAACTGCACCCGTAACAGAAACCCGCACTGTAAAATCCGAAAAATTCAACCCCGGTGCCGCAATTCTCAATAAATATGGTGACAGTAAAACCTTCAAAATTACCACAACCAAAAGCGGCGGTTCCGTCACAGTCTCTTATAAAGATGTAACCAAAGCCGCCGGAGTTCTAGGCACTGTGACTCCTCCAGAAATCACAGTAGCCGAGGGTGAAACAGCGGTAGTAGAATATTACGAAGTTTCTGTAGACTATAACGACACTTCGCTTTGCTGTGTTATGACCTATGGAAAGACCCGTATAGGTTTCTTCGGCGACATTGGACTTAAGGCTCAAGAAACTCTATCAAATACAATCGGCCATCTGGATTTGATGAATGTAGAACATCACGGTAGAAACGGCGGACATTATCGTCCCTTCTATGATTCAATTGCACCTAAAATGTGCTTTACACAAGACGGAAATGGTAATGACGGGAATGACCATATTTTATCCGCAATGAGTAAAACACAGGAATACCTACAAGAAAACAGTATACCTAATTATCCAATCAGCGCCAATGAAACTACAATGACCTTTAACATTTACAAATCGGGTGTTTCCACTAAAGCCAACTCCGCTAAATATGCTGTAAAAATTAAGGGTGCTACCTCTATTTTAGGTGCTGTACAGGACGATGTTCCCGGAACCAACGGCAATATTAGTCTTTACAACCTACTTAATAATATGGAACATGGTACATTCTTATCCTGCGCTTTAAGGGATAACAATATCCAGCTTGGACAGTTGTTTGAAACTCTAAATATTGCGGAAGCAGAATATGCAGAATTTATTGTATACAAAAACGGTTCCATATATAATAATTCGCAGTTAACTATAGAAAAAAAACTAGACTCAGGATATATAATGCTAATTCCGCATTCAAAAAATCCCACATGTAACCCTGTAACCGCATATTGGTATCTTGACCTGAACAAAGAAAATAACCCCGCTGCCGATATAGAAGTTGTGTTTAAGCCGATTAGAGATACAGAATATTTCAAATTCTTTAAATCAGCATCGAGTGATTCAGATTTTAAAAACGCAACAGGTTTCGAAAATAGCTTTTTAACTTGTAACGGTTTAACCATAACACCTAAGAATTCCTGCTTGGTTAATTACTCTATACTATTACGAAATCAAAACGCAACCACATCAAAAGCCGTTACTATTAACGATGGCGAATCCGAAAGAATAATTACAATTCCTGCAAAAGGTTATGTCACTTTGACAAATGTCGTCAACTTATCTAAAACGGACACAATTTCAATTCCTACTGCAAAAGAAAAATTGGGTGATTTATATGTTAGAGTATCAGGGTATGTGACAGCCCAAACCCAAACCATCACAAAGACCCTCCATTCAAGCGACAACGCTATCTTCTTTCCCTATTATGGCGGATATCCATACTTTTAATCTCCCCCCAATACCTAAACCCTCCCTGCAGGGAGGGTTTGGCTTTATACCACTTTACCATTTTTTATTTGAATTTTGAGATTTACTTCACCCGAAAAATCAGACTGTACTTTTCCCTTTTTAATATAATAAATTTCATCTTTATAAGCAAAAATTAGTGTATCCTTCTTCCATTTTCCGTTCTTTACATAAAACCATTTATTTTTATATTTGCAAAGTGTGGTAGTTTTTTTCCACTTGCCATTTTCCACATAGGGATATCCGCCGTTATGTTTTACAAGGGTTGTTTCTTTAGCCCATTTACCATTCTTTATATAAAAGCCTTTACCTTTGTAAGCAAAGAGAATATTTGCGATTTTGTCCCATTTTCCGTTTTTTACATAGAACCACTTATTTTCATACTTAACAAGGGTTTCTGCTTTCTTGTTCCAAACACCGTTTTCTATATAAAACCATTTACCTTTATATTTTACAAGGGTTGTTCTTTGGTTTTTTTGTCCGTTTTCATAATAATACCAATTGCCGTCCGTCCCTTTGCGTAAATCGCCATCGGTAATAAAGTGCCAAGTTTCCGTTTCGTAAAAATTACTGCTATGAATTACAATATTTTCTTTTTCAAGTATCGTTCCATTATAATAAATATCTGTTATATTATAGTCTTCAGTAAGATATGCCGTCATAAACGCCATAGAATGGATTTCCTTGATACCACTGCCCAAATAAATAGTCTTGAGGTTATCACAGGCGTAAAACGCCCCCTTATGAATGATTTCTACCGTATCAGCAATTTCTACAGTTTTCAAATTGTTACAACCAAAAAATATAAGTTCGCCAATATCTAAAACACCGTCAAGGATAACTATTCTTTCCACGATATCATTACTACCCCATGGTCGTTCTCGCGTAACATCAGGATCTAACCTTTCATTAAATTCGTAATAGTCATCATCACAATAATCCCCCATCTTACCGTTACCGCTAATAGTAAGCACACCGTCAACAAGCGTCCATGTACAGTCGCCTGTGGTGCCGCTTAGTGTTTCTGCCGAAGAAGTCACAGCACCGAGCGGTATAAGGGTTAACACCATAACCCACACTAAAAACAACGATAATACCTTTTTCATAACTTTACCTCTTTTCTAAAGATTTTAATTCCGAATCACGAATTGTTTATACCACTTTACCGTTATTTATATTATAATACATACCGTCCACTTTTACTTTGCCGGAAAAATTCGACTGTACATAACCGTTATTTACATAGTACTGTTCACCTTTATAGCCCTTTAATTCGGAAGCAGCGATATAAACTCCGTCCATAATTTCTACATATTCAGGTTTATATCGCACAATAGCTTTGGATTTGTTCCATTTACCGTTTTTAACATAACGTGTCTTGCCCTTATACTCTATAAGCGTGATTATCGAACTATCCCATTTTCCGTTTTTAATATAAAACGTTTTACCTTTATATTTAAAAAACTTTGTAACGGAACTATCCCACTTACCATTCTTTATATAAAACCATTTACCTTTATATTTTGTAAGTGTTTCTATGGAACTATCCCATTTTCCGTTTTTGATATAAAACCATTTACCCTTATACTTTATAAGTGTATTTGTAGAACTATTCCACTTGCCGTTTACCACACCAAACCACTTGCCCTTATACTTTACAAGAGTGGTTGCTTTTGTCTGCCAAATACCGTTTTCTACATAAAACCATTTGCCTTTATATTTAAAAAGTGTTGTTTCGTAAGTCCTTACTCGGTCTATGCAGTGATACCAATAATTATCAATTCTTTTAAACAAAGTTTCACCAAGAGATGATCTTTCCAAACCGCATTCAATACACACCGCTCCATTATTATCTCCAAAATAATGCCACGTTTGACCTTGCCCGATAAATGCGCCCGAATTTTCTATCATATCCCTCGCTTCTACGGTTCCATTATAATGAATAACAAGCGATTCCGTCGCATCAAATGCGCCAGTGCCTATTTTTTTTACCATAGAGCCTAATGTAATTTCGCGAATTGTGGATTCAGCAAAAGCTCTTTCACCTATTGTGATAACGCTTTCAGGTAAAACGACTTCGTTTACGCATATCCCGTAAAAAGCGTAATTTCCAATATCGGTCACACTTTCGGGAATAACAACCATTCCAAAATCCGTATTTTCATTAGCAAAGGCGTAATCGCCTATTTTTGTTATTCCATTCGGAATCTTATACTGTTTACAATATCCCGGGTAGTTAAAGTATAATATTTCGGTCATATTACTGTTAAATACAGCCCAGCCTATAGATTTATAATATGGATTGTCATTAGAAACCGTCACGCAAAAATTCGTATTGTAAAAAGCAGAAAAATCAACATAGGAAATATTTTTAGATAAAACCAACTCTATTTTATTATCCCCGCAAGTCGAAAACGCCTTCTCTTCTATTTTTTTAACCGATTCAGCTATTGAGACTTCTTCTAAATTTCTACAACCCCAAAAAGCGCTTTTTGTTATTCGCGTAACACCTTCTTCGATTATGATTTTTGTGATTTCTCTTTGATAGTCTTCCCAAGGAAAAGTATACCACCAGCCATTATCGCAATGCTCCCCCATCTCACCGTTACCGCTAATTGTAAGCACACCGTCAACAAGCGTCCATGTACAGTCGCCTGTGGTGCCACTTAGTGTTTCTGCCAAAGAAGTCACAGCACCGAGCGGTATAAGTGTAAACAGCATAACCAATACCAAAACCGCAGATAATAATTTTTTCATAAAAATACCTCTTTTCTGAAGATTTTTTCGCATCCCTCCCTCACGGAGGGAATCCTTTTTCCTTTCACTATAATAACGCAAAAACACACCATTTTATTGCAAAAATTTTAAATTTTATAAAAATTATTTCATTGCTGTTAATCCCTTTTGTTTTAATTGAAGCCAAATACCACTATAAACACAAACAAAATACAGCGCGGTTTTTGTTGCATTGACAGTAATTTTGTGCTAAAATATAAAAAGGTTTTTTAAAGAAGGTGAATTTAATGAAAAAAATACTTACTATTCAAGACTTTTCGTGTGTGGGCAAATGCTCTCTTACTGTTGCTATTCCAATAATTTCGGCTTTCGGAATAGAAACTTGCGCGCTACCCACCGCGCTTCTTTCTACTCATACTCAATTTAAAAATTGGACCTTTGCAAACCTTTGCGAACATATAAACCCCATTACCGATGCTTGGGAAAAAGAAAATATTATGTTTGACGGTATCTGCACCGGTTACTTAGGCGGTATAGATTTAATAGAAAGCGTTAAGGATATTATAAATCGCTTTGTAAGTAAGGACGGCATTGTGCTTATAGACCCCGCTATGGGCGACAACGGTAAGCTTTATGCCGGCTTTGATATGGAATACGTAAAAGCCACCAAAACACTTTGCGCTATGGCAGATGTTATAACCCCCAACATTACCGAAGCCACCTTTATGCTTGATATGGAATACAAAGACGAATACGACAAGGATTATCTTTTGGATATTTGCAAAAAGCTACATGAGAACGGCGCTCGTGACGTTGTTATAACAGGCATAAAGAAAAGTGCCACGCATGTTGGTGTTTTTTGTCTTTTAAACGGTACCGAAATTTACGAATACTACACCGAAAGAGAAATCAAAGACTTCCACGGCACAGGTGATATTTATTCTTCGGCGGTTTACGGAGGTCTTATGAATGGTAAAACGCTTGAAGAATCGGTGAAATTCGCTTGCGATTATACAAAGCATTGTATTGCTGTTACCTTAGCGGATGAAAGCCACCCATTCTATGGTGTAAACTTCGAGCAATGCACCGGCGATATTACAGATTTTATAAAATAAATATATAAGCAAAAAGAAGATACCTTGCGGTATCTTCTTTTTGGTTGGTGTCGCAACTATAAAAATTTGTGTGGCAGCAAACGGAGTCGTTGGAATTTTTACAATTAATATCATATCATAGATAAATCATTATTTAGTCAAATAGTTAAAAATTATCTAAAACCTTCATTAAAAAACGGTATAGTCATCACTACATTATGTCATTGCGAAGCCAATTTATCGTCTGTGGCAATCTCAAAAGCCTTCTCCTTGAGGAGAAGGTGGCAAAGCCGTAGGCTTTGACGGATGAGGTGTGAATCGAATTTTTAAGATTCTTTCGTCGTTCCACTCCTCGGAATGACACAGGCGCCCGTTGGTCGCCCTACGATATAGATTTATCGAAAAATAATTACGAATTATGCATTACGAATTACGAATCAAGAAAATCCCGCCGAACGGAGAGACTTCGTAAAGAAGTAGTCTCCGTTTTTCTATATAAAGAAAAGGGCACTTTCAGTTAGTGAAAGTGTCATAGTGAGTTACATACTTTGAGAAAGATAAATACTTGCCGAAAATAAAGAATATCTTTCTCGGCAGGTAAAGTGATATTGCAAACGAAAAGTTTGCAGTGATATTTTTGCCTAAAGGCAAAAGTGATATTGTAACCCTGCGGTTTCAGTGATATTATATTCGCCCATAAACTGTCCAAAGGACAATATAACTTGGCGAAAGCCAAATATAACTGCGAAGCAATATAACTCGCCGTTAGGCGAATATAACTGAGGCGCACTTCCTTACGGAGTGCGCCTCAAGGTATCTTCTTTTATTTTTTAGAAGCTTTATAGTTTTTATAGCAAAAATCAAAAATTTCTTTTTTAACCGAGCCGAAAGTTTTATCCTTATGGTGAATAAGATAGGAGTTTCGGGTAAATTCGTAATCCGAAACTGTAATTTTACGAAGTCCGCCATTTTCAAGCTGCCTGGTCAGAAGCGCTTCGGGCATAATAGTAACACCAAGATTTTGTGCCGCCGCCGAAATGAGCGCTTGGTTACTTATAGATTCCATAACAGGAGTAACCACCAAATTTTCAAGGGCGAAAATATGGTCTAAAAAATCACGCGATACACTCTCGTCTTCACGAAGCAATAGGTCATACCTGCATAATTCCTTAAGGGTTACGGTGTCGGGCATATTATACTTCTTACCGCAAACTGCAATTAAAGTGTTGCAGTCAACAAGACGGGATTTTATGTTAGGGTCGGAAGGCTTACCTTGAATAAAGGCAAAATCAAGCGCGCCGTTTAAAATTTTATTCTCTATTATTGAAGTCTGGTTAATAGAAACCTGAAAATCTATATCGGTAAAATTTTCTTTAAGCTTCCTTAATAACCAGGGAAGCTTTTGCTTTCCTATTGTAAGAGAGGAACCAATTTTTAAAAGTGGCTTCTTAGATGAGTTAAGCGCCTGCTCTTCAAATTCATCAAAAGCGGTTATAACTTCCTGCGCTCTTATAAGCAAGCTTTTTCCTTCATCGGTTAAAAATAATCGGCGGTTTATTCGTTCAAAAAGTTTTACGTTATAGTTTTTTTCAATTTCGGCAATAGTATTACTAACAGCAGGTTGTGCAATAAACAACTCTTCAGCGGCTTTAGTCATACTGTTATGCTTACAAACACAGATAAAAACCTTTAGATGTCGTATTGTCATAGCAAATCTCCATAACTAAAATTATATAAACTTTATAATATTATACTATTTTACTTATTGAAAGTCAATTGGTATAATTATCCTTGTAAAAAATGAAAAGGAGAAAGAAATTATGTTATCTTCAGAAGAAGTAATGCAGTTAATCAGAAGTCTTATCTGGTTACTGGCAGGCGTTGGTGTATTTATCGTTGGTATGAACTTTATGGGCGACGCCTTAGAAAAAAGTGCAGGCGCAGGAATGAAGCGCTTGCTCGAAAAAATCAGTAACAACCGTTTCTCAGGTGTTGGAATCGGTGCAGGTGTAACAGCAATAATTCAAAGCTCATCTGCAACATCAGTAATGGTTATAGGTCTTGTAAATGCAGGTGTTATGACTCTTATGCAGGCAACACCTATAATTATGGGCGCTAATATCGGTACAACAATTACAGGTGTGTTGGTAGCCCTTAAAAACGATTATTTTAATATGGCAATGTATCTTCTCGCTTTTGCTGGTGTAATGATGGGCTTTTTCAAAAAGGAAAAGATTAAGATTACAGGTAGTCTGTGTTGCGGCTTAGGTCTTATTTTTGTTGGTCTTGAAGTAATGAGCAGTGAACAGGCTTTTGGAAATCCCTTAGTTGAAAGTATGTTTACGGATATTTTCAGTATAATAGATTTTCCGCTACTTTTAATATTGGTTGGTGCTGTTTTTACCGCCCTTATCCAAAGCTCATCTGCAGCAACAGGCGTAGTTATTACAATGGTAGGTGCTAATATCCTTCCGCTTGATATGGCATTATTTATTATTCTTGGTGCTAATATAGGTACTTGCGTTACAGCGTTGCTTGCATCTGTTGGTGCGAATGCCAATTCTAAGCGTGTGGCACTTATTCACTTCACCTTCAACACAATAGGTACTGCATTTTTTGCTGCAATAATCTGGATTTTCAAAGAGCCAATAGTAAATCTCTTGGTTTCGTTGTTCCCAAACGGCGACCAGATGTCACTCCAGATGAGAGTTTCTGCTTTCCACGTAATCTTTAATGTAACAACAACCTGCTTGTTATTACCCTTTGTAAAACACTTGGTTAATTATTCCTGTGCGGTTATTAAGGATAAAAATGAAGAAAAAGAGGCCCTTACCCTTAAATATGTTGATGACAGACTATTAACAACGCCACCCATTGCGCTTATGCAGGTAAAAAAAGAAATTAACTATATGTTAAGTCTTGTAGAAGAAAATACTCAACTTTCGTTTGCTTCGGTTGACAGCGGTTCAATGGAGTACAACGAAAAAATCAGATACAACGAAGAGATTATCGATTTTACAAATCGCGCTTTAACGCAGTTTTTAATTAAGCTAACTGCAAATGTAGAAGAAAGCGACGAAAAGGTTATTGGCGCATATTTCCATGTTTTGAACGACCTTGAGCGCATTGGTGATAATGCAGAAAACTTCCACGAGATTGGTGTAGAAATGGTTGATAAGAATATCAAATTTTCCGATACGGCGCGCGGCGGTATTACAGAAATGCGCGAACGCATTATGCAGATGTTTGCTATTTCTAAGGATGCATTTGAAAAGCTTAACAAGGACGAATTATCCGAGCTTACTGTTTTGGAGGAAGATGTTGACGCTATGAAGAAAAAACTTATTGCAAGCCACTTTACCCGTCTTGCCGAAGGAAACTGCAGCGCTGATGTAAGCCCGTATTATTCATCAATTATATCGGGCCTAGAACGTGTGGCAGACCACCTTGTAAATGTAGGCTTTAGTATAACCAACCCTACAGGCTCACAAAGAGTTGATGCATAACTAAATACTAATATAGAAAAAGAAGATACTCTGCGGTATCTTCTTTTTCTATGTTTAGCGACAATCGGAGTTTGCGTCGTATCAAATGAAGTTATAAATATATCATATAGTATCCAAACTATATTTTAGCGGATTTTCCGCTAAATGTCAACAGTGGATTTTCCGCTAAACTATAATAAGGGTATATTATAGTTTAGGAGTACCTTTATGCTGTATAAAAGAATTAGAGAATTACGAGAAGACAAGGACTTATCTCAACAAAAAATGGGCGAAATCCTTTCGTGTAGCCAACGAGTTTATAGCAACTATGAGCGTGGTGAATTAGATATACCTACAGAAATATTAATTAAGTTAGCAGCTTTTCATAATGTTTCAACTGATTATCTTCTTAATCGAACCGATGAAAAGAATTGAATTTGATTTTTTACTGTAGCAAAACTTTCTGCATTGTCGCTCATGCCGCGACAGGCACGCCCTTTCTTGTGTGGGCGAAAAGAAAGGGCGGAAAGATTCGCCTAAAGGGGGAATTTCGATTTCCCCCTTATGTGACAAGGATTTATTCACATAAAAACGCCGCCAAAGAGTGAAAACTATGTTTTCAATTTGTCGGCAAGTATTACAATCTTTAAAGAGAGATTTTTGTCACCTTATCCCCCTTAAACGACAAGGGCATAGCCCTTGACCCATTATATACAATAGATTTTGCAAATTAAAAACAATTCCGCATTATGTATTACGCATTATAAAAGTTGTCATTGCGAGCGAAGCGCGGCAATCTTTTTTTCTGTGACAAAAAGATTCTTTCGTCGTTGCACTCCTCAGAATGACATTTTAAAAACAATTCCGAATTCCGCATTACGAATTCCGCATTAAAAAAATCCCGCCGAAGCGGGATTTTATTTTTTTGTGTTTTAGTACACACATCATCGGCGCCTTGACGGATATTCACATCCGTCATTGACAATGTGAGTACTAAAATCAGAGAAATTAGATTAACTCAATAATTGCCATTTCAGCAGCATCGCCACGGCGGGGAGCAGTTTTAGTGATTCTGCAGTAACCGCCATTTACATCCTTATACTTGGGAGCAATTTCGTTGAATAACTTACGAACAACATCGTCCTTAGTAATGAATGCAAAAGCCTGACGCTTATTGTGAAGAGTATCTTCCTTAGCGAGTGTAATATATTTCTCTGCCATAGACCTAACTTCTTTAGCACGGGTTACGGTAGTTTCAATTTTGCCGTTTTCAAGCAAAAAGGTTACCATAGCGCGAAGCATAGCAGTTCTGTGGTCGCTAGTTCTTCCGAGTTTACGGGTACCTGGCATTTTAATTCACTCCTTAACCAAGTTTTTATTCGTCTTCCTTCTTAAGAGTAAAGCCAAATGAATTCAATTTAGCAATAACCTCTTCTAAGGATTTACGGCCTAAGTTTCTTACCTTCATCATTTCCTCTTCGGTCTTGTAGATAAGGTCTTCAACCGTATTTATACCTGCACGCTTAAGACAGTTAAAGCTACGTACAGATAAATCAAGCTCGTCAATAGTTAAATCGAGAACCTTTTCTTTATCGTTGTCGCTCTTAACAGCCATAATGCTTTCGGTTTCGCTGATGCCTTCTGCAAGGTCTAGGAACAACTCTAGGTGTTCCATTAATACCTTTGCCGACATTGAAACTGCTTCATCAGCTCTTAAAGAGCCGTCGGTCCAAACTTCTAAAGTAAGCTTGCCCTTATCGGTAACATTACCGACGCGGGTATTGTCTACAGTAAAGTTTGCCTTAAGCACAGGTGTGTAAATAGAGTCAACAGGAATCATATCAACTATATTCTGGTTGCCTTTGTTTTGGTCTGCCGAAACATAGCCTCTGCCCCTGTCAAGAGTCATTTCCATATTGAACTTAGCGTCTTCGCCTAATGTTGCAATATGCATATCAGGATTTAGAATTTCTACTTCCGAATCGGCCTTAATGGAAGCGGCGGTCACTTCGCACGGACCTTCAGCTTCAATATAAACCTTTTTAGCACCGTCACCATGAAGCTTTACAATAAGTCCCTTAATATTAAGAATGATTTCTGTAACATCTTCCTTAACACCGGGGATTGTTGAAAACTCATGCACAACGCCGTCAATCTTAATACCTGTTACAGCTACACCTGGGAGAATGGAAAGAAGAACCCTTCTCATACTGTTACCTAAAGTTGTAGCGTAACCGCGCTCTAACGGTTCCATTACGAATTTGCCGTATTTTCCGTCAGGCGTAATTTCGGTGGTATCAATTCTGGGCTTTTCAATTTCTATCATTTAAAAGCTCCGTTTCTCCGTACATTAATTTTTAATTTCACTATACTTAGTACGGAAAGTACAGTGAGAATTCTAATTATTATTTTGAATAGAATTCGACAATAAGTTGCTCTTCAACAGGTGCATCAATTTGGTCTCTGTTAGGCAGAGCAATAACCTTTGCACTTAGTTGGTCGCGGTTAACATCAATCCACTGCGGAACAGGTCTTGCACCGTTTGCTTCTATGATTGCCTTAAACTTTTCACTGCCGCGGCTCTTTTCGCAAACTGTTACAACATCGCCAGCCTTAAGAAGATAAGAAGCAATGTCAACACGGCTTCCGTTAACTTCAAAGTGACCGTGACCTACAAGCTGTCTAGCTTCTGCACGGGATGAGGCGAAACCTACTCTGTATACTACATTATCAAGACGGCTTTCAAGAATCTTTAAAAGGTTATCACCTGTGATACCCTGTTTTCTTTCAGCAATCTCAAAATAATGATGGAATTGATTTTCCTGAACGCCATAAAAACGTCTTGCGGTTTGCTTAGCGCGAAGCTGCAAGCCGTATTCAGATGACTTCTTTCTACCCTGTCCGTGTTGGCCGGGAGCATAAGCTCTAATGCCTACAGAACATTTTTCAGAATAGCAGCGTTCGCCCTTTAAAAACAATTTTTGTCCTTCGCGGCGGCAAAGTCTGCAAACTGCACCGGTATATCTTGCCATCTTTTACACCTCCATAATTTCTGCAGTATATAAACTGCTTTCAAAGTTTTTGATTAAACGCGTCTTCTCTTGGGAGGACGGCAACCATTGTGCGGAATCGGGGTAACGTCTTTAATCATGCTTACCTCGAGACCTGCTGTCTGCAATGCGCGGATAGCAGCTTCACGTCCTGCACCTGGACCTTTAACATATACTTCAACGGTTTTAAGACCATGCTCCATAGCAGCCTTTGCTGCAGTTTCGGCAGCAGACTGTGCTGCGAAAGGAGTAGACTTTCTAGAACCGCGGAAACCTAATTCACCAGCAGAAGCCCAAGAAAGAGCATTACCCTGTGTATCGGTGATGGTTACGATAGTATTGTTGAAGGTAGATTGGATATGAGCGGCACCACGTTCAATATTTTTCTTTTCGCGACGACGACGTGTAGATGTCGTCTTTTTAGCAGTAGCCATTTATTCTTCCTCCTACTTATTTCTTCTTGTTAGCAATGGTCTTCTTAGGACCTTTACGTGTACGAGCGTTTGTCTTAGAGCGCTGACCTCTTACAGGTAAGCCCTTGCGATGACGCAAACCACGGTAGCTACCAATTTCGATAAGTCTTTTGATATCAAATGCAATAGCGCGACGACGGTCACCTTCTACCTGAAGGTTGTGGTCGATATATTCACGCAACTTTGAGATATCATCTTCAGTTAAGTCCTTACATCTAACATCAGGGTCAATGCCTGTGTCAGCAAGGATTTTTTTAGATGTAGTAAGACCAATGCCGAAAATGTAAGTAAGTCCGATTTCAACTCGCTTATTATTCGGAAGGTCAACACCAGCAATACGTGCCATTTATCAAAGCACCTCCATTTTTTTCTTGTCGGCGAAAATGCCTATTAACCCTGACGCTGTTTATGCTTGGGGTTTTCGCAAATGACCATAATCTTGCCCTTGCGCTTAATAATTTTGCATTTTTCGCAAATCTTTTTAACAGAAGGTCTGACTTTCATTTGGATTATACCTCCTTCAAATTTTGACTGTTATTTTGAACGCCAAGTAATGCGTCCTTTAGACAGGTCATACGGCGACATTTCAACTGTTACCTTATCACCCGGTAAAATTCTTATAAAATTCATACGAAGTTTGCCGGAAATATGGGCGAGTATTTGATGTCCACCTTGAATTTCTACTTTAAAAATTGCATTAGGCATTGCTTCAACAACGGTGCCTTCAAGCTCAATCATGTCCTGCTTAGACATTACGCTTCCTCCTTAAATTTTGCGGAATCTCTATAAACCGCAAGTGCCTTTTTTAACTGTTTATTTGTTTTAAAACTGTCGTTTGCAAGAACGGTATTAGTAAACGTCAGGTGTTTTGCGTTTTTACGCTTTGGGCGTTCTAGTTTTCTTTCTTTGCCGTCAGCAACGTAAAGAAAGTTACCTTCCGTTTTAACAATTACCATAAAGTAACCTTTGTCCCGTCCCGCTTTGGAACATACAATTCTACCTATCATACCGTACCTCAAACTATTGTCATAATTTTTGGTCCGTCAGATGTGATAACAACCGTATGCTCAAAGTGAGCTGATAGAGAACCGTCCTTTGTTATAACAGTCCATCCGTCCGGTAAAACCTTAACTTCCGAGCTTCCGATATTAACCATCGGCTCGATTGCCAAAGTCATTCCGGGCAAAAGGCGGATTCCCCGTCCCGCAGTACCGAAATTAGGCACTTCGGGAGCTTCGTGCAGCTTGCTTCCTATTCCGTGGCCAACATATTGTCTTACCACTGAAAAGCCTGCTGCTTCAACAGTCCGCTGAACCGCGCTTGAGATATCACCGATTCTACTGCCCGCGCGTGCCGCTTTGATGCCTTCATATAAAGCATCCTTTGTCACGCTAATCAGCCGCTTTGCTTCGGTAGAAACCTCTCCACAAGCAAAAGTGGCAGCGTTATCGCCATGATATCCCTGAAACTTTGCGCCAAGATCAACACTTACTATGTCGCCAGCACAAATTTTACGTGTTTTAGACGGAATGCCGTGAATAACCTCGTTGTTAATAGATATACAAGCGGTAGAGGGAAAGCCATTATAATTTTTGAAATTAGGCTCTCCTCCTCTCGAACGGATATATTTCTCAGCCAAAGCATCAAGCTCAGCCGTAGTTATACCCTCCTCAACCGCATTGCCTACTGTTTGCAGTGCTCCGGCTGCTATAGAGCAAGCCTCTTTCATGATGCCGAGTTCTCGGCTTGTTTTGAGCACTATCATTATTAATTCCCCAAAGCTTCAAGCACAAGACGGGTAGTATCCTTAACCTCATCCTGTCCTTCCACGATTACAAGCTTACCGCAAGCCTTGTAATAATCCTTTAAAGGCTCGGTCTGTTCGTGATAAACATCAAGTCTATTAAGAACAGTTTCCGGCTCGTCATCCTTGCGGATTACAAGCGCGCCTTCACAGAAGTTACATACGCCTTCTTTTTGGGGCTTCTTGTATTCGGTGTGGTAACTTGCACCGCATTTTTCACAAACGCGTCTGCCTGACATACGCTTAACAATTTCGCTATCGGCAACTTCAATAGATAAAGCTACATCAATATCAAAATTCAAATTATCAAGCGCTTCTGCTTGAGGAATAGTGCGCGGGAAACCATCGAGAATGTAGCCGTTTTGGCAATCTTCCTCGGATAAGCGTTCACGGATAATGTCAATTACAACATCATCGGGAACAAGGTTTCCTGCATCTATAAAGGACTTAGCCTTTAAGCCCATTTCTGTACCG
>JAFQOJ010000043.1 GCA_017403265.1 Clostridia bacterium | reverse complement strand
TGATATGCACCCCAAAAGTTAGACACTTTTGGAGGTGCATATTTTTTATGCGTAAAAAAGGTGGAAAGAATAAAGTTTATAGTGCAGAATTTAAAATAGGTGTTATAATGGATATGCGAGAACACCGTTTAGGGTACCGAGAAGCCGTCCGAAAATATTGGGATGTGTCATATGGGCAAGAACAAAATTATTACAAACAAGTACAACGGTGGGAACGAATATATCTTGAAGAAGGAGCCGAAGGTCTTATGAAAGAAAGACGAGGCAAAGCTTGTTCCGCCAGCGGAACAAGGAGAGGCAGACCACCAAAGTTGGATAAAAAGGTTGAAGAAGATTTAATTGCCGAAAACCAACGTTTACGAATGGAGATAGAATACTTAAAAAAACTGAGTGCCTTAGTTCTTGCGGAAGAGCGAGAGAACGGCAAAAAGCAAAAATAGTCTCTGAACTAAGGCAAAGATATCCGCTAAAAGACCTGCTACAATTATCCGGATTGGCTCGCAGCACATTCTATTACTATCTGAAACACCAAAACACAGATAAGTACGAGAAAGAAAAGCAAGAAATATTGGATATATTTAATGCGAACAAAGGCAGATATGGATACCGAAGAATCTTAACAGTTTTACGCAATAAAGGTTATTTCATTAACCATAAAACCGTCTTGAAACTAATGGGTTGTCTTGGGTTGAAAGGTAAACAACGGAAAAACGATAAATACCATTCATACAAAGGCGAGATTGGCAAGGTTGCAGATAATTTGTTAAAGAGGGATTTCTATGCAGGAAAACCTTTCGAAAAACTGACAACAGATGTTACTCAATTTAAAGTCTGTGATGAGAAAGTGTATCTTTCTCCTGTAATGGATCTGTTCAACCGAGAAATTGTTTCCTATTCTATTTCGACAAGTCCTAATTTATGGCAAATTCGAGAAATGTTAGATGGTCTTTTCGCTAAACTTCCTGCTGATGCAACGCCAATATTTCATTCCGACCAAGGTTGGCAATACCAACATGCCGAATACCAGCGACTATTATCTGAACATAGCATTACGCAAAGTATGTCCCGTAAAGGTAACTGTATGGATAATGGTGCTATGGAAAACTTTTTCGGCAGACTTAAGGTGGAAATGTTCTACGGTGAAAAATTCGAAAGCGTTAACGCTTTCATTGATGAATTGAAACATTACATAGATTACTACAACAACGAAAGAATATCCTTAAAACTAAAAGGAATGAGCCCGGTACAATACCGAACTCATTCACAAGCAATTTAATATTTAATTTTGTCTAAACTTTGGGGTTCACTTCAATTACACTGCGGTTTTAATTTATTTAAATATCTAACCATTTAACCTCTTTGGGTTCTTGCTCGAAGAATTTAATTGCGTCTTCAAATTCTTCTTGATTATTAGCTTTTTTGCCACCATGGTAAACAATTTCATTATCTTTGTTAGTGCCACTTGGTTGCTTTTGATAATATGTATTACCGTAAGCTGACATTCCCTTATGTACATCGGGGCCTTTCATCCAAACAAAATAACAGTCTGCACAATCAAGAATATTTTCAGTAATAACAAAATCATTTAAATCGTTTTGAACACCGTTCCAACCCAGCAATAATGCTTGGCAATGTTTATCCCAACGCTGAATACCTGCCCAACCATAACCGCCGAAACGAATAATGTTACCTTTATAGGAAATTCCGTCAATATGCGGGTCTACATACGGGTCAACATTTTCATTGGTAGAAGCCCAATATTCAATATTCATTGAGCAATATTCAATAAGATTATACTCAAAATTAATATTCATAAACCAAGTCGGTCCCGGGCCTTGACCTTGGAAAGTAATTGCGGCATCGAAAATTTGGTATATCCAACAATTGCGCACCCAAACATCGCGGCACTGCCACCAAAACTGAATAGCATTGCCGAATTGTTTAACACCGTCTTTGTGATTTGCGTTATAAATTTTCCCGCCTTGCCAACCACAAATACAGTTTGTTATTTTAAAGTTATTAGCTTCGGCAGTAAGAAATGCGCCAAAAGTAAAATATTTATAGCAAATATTATCTACGTGGATATTGCGGTGCCCTGCAGTGTTCGCCGTCCGCATTGCAGTTTCGGTTGTAGCAATTTCAATATTATTAAAATATTCGCCGGGATTACCCTCACTAAAATAAAGACTATATATTCCGGTTTGTTGGTCGTGCGAGAAATCGCCGTCCTTTTCTAAGTCATCTAATGTATACTTCCAAACGCCAACATAGGTATCGTTATTAAAGGTAGTAACACTTGCACGGTCTTCACCGCAGATTTCTGTCTGCCAAATATTCAGGTTATCGGCACTTTGTTTCCATAATTTAGGGTTGGCATAATCTTTAAGCGAGCCTAAAATCATAGGCTTTTCGCCATCGCCGTAAGCACCGTAATTAACGCCGTCAATAAGCCAAAGCCTCTCGGTAATACGGAAAGTATCTCCCCTTTTTAGCAATACCTCGTCACCTGCTTTTAGTGGTAAATCTGCGATATGGTTATAAGTTTTGATTGCAGTTTCGGGCGTTAAACCGTCATTTAAGTCGTCACCGCTATCAGATACATAATAAGTTTTACCGAACGCTTTAGGTAATTCGTTTACAGCATTTAAAACCTTTTGGCGCATGGCAACCGCTTCTTTATCAGCGCCACCATGATGATATATAACCTTATCTACCATAAAAGCTCCCCCAATAGTATTTTTTATTAAATTATAAACATAATTTGTCGATTTGTAAAGTAAATAATATTTTTCGCAAAAAAACACTTGATTTTATAAATTGTTTAATGTATAATAGCAAGGTCAAGTTATTTTATTTGACATTATTATTTCACACTTGCCGGTGTGATGGAATTGGCAGACGTAGTGGACTCAAAATCCACCGCTGGCGACAGCGTGCCGGTTCGAGTCCGGCCACCGGCACCAACCATGGAACCTTGACACGCAATTCGCGTGCTGAGGTTCTTATTTTTTGTAATTTCAACCTCGCGTTCAATTAAAGTAAAAATAGTGAGACTCACTGTTTCAGTGAATCTCACTATTTGTTTATATTTAGTTACATTCAGCTACTAACGGACCTGCTAAATCCTTTAAGAAGAAAAGTCTGCCAGGTAAAGTTGGAATATAAGATGAAGTAATCCAAGGTGTTTTACCGTAACGGAGTGTCATCCATAAAGACATACCCTGCCATTGCATACCTCTACCTAAAGTACCGTCAGCACCGCCAATAGCATAATCAGCCTTTAAGAAAAGGCCTGGGCCGATTGTGTTAGCACGGCAAGGAACTAATGTTGTTCTTGATTTAAAGCTTGTAAGTGCATTTTGCTCAACGGTTAAGGGGTGAATTTTTGCAGCAATTCTATAAGGAGCGCTCTCCCACTCTGCAGCATCCTTATAATCGGCTGCAAAGGTAGGCTCCCAGAATGCAATGTGGCACATTCTACCAATACCGTAAACCAAAACTAATTTAGCGCCTTCTTTTTTAAGTGCGTCAATTTTTTCGGGGTATGTAGGAAGATTGTCCTTAGTAGCAAAATTGCGCTGATTTTTAGGTACTGTTAATTCGCCAAGCGGATTAAATAAAGCCTGTTCCATAGCATATTGGAAAGAACCTGAATTATCCGAAGATAATGTATTACCTTCGCTATCAGCCCATTCATCCATATTAAATGTGTAAACGTGTTCGCAAGAAACCTTCCACTCTTTAAGGAAGTAAACAACCCATTTATACATACCCATAGGTCCAACAGGTAAAATAAAGGCAATTTTTTCGTTTCTTTCTTTTGCTAAACGAATTTGCATTGCAATTTCGTGGCCCATATAGGTTTCAAACTCGCCAAGTGAATCACACTTAACAGGTGTAAAACCATTATTCCAAAATGCCTGACGGTCAGTAATTGTTTCAGGCTCACCAATGCAAGCATCTATTTTTTCAAAGTCCCATCCCAGAGGATAGAAGTTTTCAAGTGCAGAGCCTTTTACGGTTGAATTAAAATCCATAATTATTCTCCTTTATTTATTAAGGCAAAAGCCTTTTAGTTACGATTCTGTGGTCGGTAAGACATTGACGGAAGCCTTCTGCATATTTAACACCCGACTGAATGCCGCGCATTCTTGCAAAAGTTATTGTTGCATCAACAATGTCGTTACCGTCGTGGTCGCTAAGCCATTCTAACTGGCTTTCGTGACATTTAAGCATTTTTATTTTTGTATTAAGCTCATTAGTTATATCTACATATTCGGTAGGTTCACAATTAAGAAGTGAAGAGTTATCCATATAATATATTGGAACTACCCTACAAGCTTTACCAAGCTGTGGCTCGTAATGCGGCACAGTTGCCGCAAAGGCCGCCTTAAATGTTAAATGAGATACTTCAACATGGTCACCCATATAATCATCAGGACCATGAGTTATAATAAAATCAGGGTCAACTTCACGAATAATTTTAACCAATTTATCGTGTTGTTCTTTACTTGCAGAATCAACAAGCAAATCGCCAACATCACAAGTTACCGTTGTAAAGCCTGCCATATCACCCGCTTTTTTTGCTTCAGCGATACGCATTTTACCAAGCTCTTCCTTTTCAATAACCACGTGGCCCATATTACCGTTAGCAACATGGCAAACAGTTACATCGTCACCTCTTTTAACGCAACGCAAAAGTGTACCGCCACAGCAAATTTCCATATCATCGGGATGGCAAGAAATTGCTAAAACTTTCATTAAAAATCCTCCCTTAATGTTGACTTTTATCTAATTTTATGTTAGCATCAATTATAAATTCTTTCAATGCACAAATTCACTATTTTGGTGCATTTTTGTAAAGCGAGGTTTCTATGTCAAAGCTTGAAAATATAATTAGCAATTTAATAAATATTGATGAAATAATGTCAATTCACTATTTTGAGCTTAAGTCGGATTTTAGTTTTTTGAGTGAAATACACGATTATTGGGAATTAGTTTATATAAACTCGGGTTCTGCAATAATTACTGCTGACGGAAATGAAAGCGTACATAATTTAGGTGAGATTATTTTTCATAAACCACACGAAAAACACGCGATTGCTTCGCTCCCTGCAAATCCACCGACAGTTTTTATAATTACTTTTAAGACTGATAGCAAAATTATGTCTTTTTTTGAAGGCAGGAGAATGAATGTTCCAACACCGCTTAGAAAATATATTGCTGAAATGATAAGCGACGGTAAAGAAGCATACTATTTAGCCGATGATAGCCCTTACGAGCTACCCCTTAAACGCCGTGAAGACGGACTTTTAGGTAGCGAACAGCTTATAAAGTTAAACCTTGAAATGCTTTTATTAAAGCTTATCAGAAGCAACACAATACCAAAACTACCAAACCCCGATTATAAAAATTTCGATTCACTTACAAACAATATTATAGAAATTTTAAAAAACAATGTTTACGGCAAAATTTCGGTTGAAGCAATCGCTAAGCAATTAGGATTTAGTCGAACACATATTGCTTCGGTTTTCAAAAAAAACTGCAATAAAACCATCACCGAATATTTGGGTGAGCTAAAAATCAGCGAAGCAAAATATCTTATTCGCAAACAGGCATATACAGTTGCGCAAATTTCTGATTTTTTGTGCTTTGATAACCCGCAATACTTTTGCCGCGTTTTTAAGAAACATACTAAAATGACACCGAAAAACTTCTTAAATTCAGTTTCTTACGAAGAAAAACAACAATAAAAGAATCCCTAATGTTTTTATAAAAGACATTAGGGATTTTAAATTAACTATTGCATTTAGCAGTATAAGGTGCTAACTCTAGGCGAATAAAGTAGCCTTTTTCGTGCGAGCACACAGGGCAAATCTCGGGCGCAGATTTGCCGTTAATAACATTACCGCAATTAAGACAAACCCAATCACACGATACATCTGAAACAAAAAGCTTGTTTTGTTTTAGCAAATCGGCAAATAGCTTAAAACGCTTTGCATGCTCATTCTCAATATTGGCTATTTGTGAAAACAAAGAAGAAATTGGCATAAAACCTTCTTCTTTCGCGGTTTCCGAGAAAGATTTATAAACATCACTGTATTCTTCGGTTTCGTTATGAACTGCATTTTCAAGCAATTCTATTACCGAATTTGTAACTTCTACTGGATAACCGCCTTCGATTTCAACTGTTTCGCCGTTTAATTCGCTTAAATGCTTCATAAATACATTGGCGTGGGCCAATTCTTGATTGGCAGTATAGTTAAATACCGCTTCAATAACATATAGGCCTTGTTTTTTTGCAATTTCTGCCGCAAAGGTATAGCGATTTCTAGCCTGACTCTCCCCTGCAAACGCTTTCATTAAATTGGTTTTAGTTTTACTCTCTTTAAAATTTGTCAAAATAATCACTCCTTATATTTAAAATTAGCAATTATTTCTACTTTATACAAAATTTACGGCTGACTCATTAAATTAAAGTCAGCCGTTTTATAATTTTATTTAATTATAAATTTAACAAAGTTTTTCTTGCCTTTTTTAAGGATTATCTCGTTATTGAAATCATCCGCATTCAAGGTATAAGACGCATCGGTAATTTTTTGGTCATTAATGCTAACGCCACCCTGCTGTACGAGTCTGCGTGCTTCACCGTTTGATGCTGCAAGACCTGCTTTTACCATCATAGAAAGTACACCGATTTTACCGTCGGTAAAGTCGCCTTCAGTCAGTTCGGTAGTGGGCATATTTTCGTGTGTACCTGCACCACCGAATACTGCGCGTGCAGTATTTTGAGCGTTAATAGCTTCTTCTTCACCGTGAACTAATTTTGTGAGTTCAAAGGCTAAAATTTCTTTGGCGGTATTAAGCTGTGAGCCTTCCCAAGTATCCATCTTATCAATTTCTTCAAGCGGTAAGAAGGTTAACATTCTAATGCATTTTAAGACATCGGCATCGGCAACATTGCGCCAATACTGATAAAATTCGTAAGGGCTTGTCTTTTTGGGGTCAAGCCAAACTGCACCACCTACAGTTTTACCCATCTTTTTGCCTTCGGAATTTAAAAGTAAAGTAATGGTCATAGCATATGCATCTTTACCCAGTTTTTTACGAATAAGCTCGGTACCTCCTAGCATATTAGACCATTGGTCGTCACCGCCAAACTGCATATTACAGCCATATTCCTTAAATAAATGATAAAAGTCATAGCTTTGCATTATCATATAGTTAAATTCAAGGAAAGAAAGACCTTTTTCCATACGTTGCTTGTAGCATTCAGCTCTAAGCATATTATTTACAGAGAAGCAAGCGCCAACCTCACGTAAAAGGTCAATATAATTAAGCTTTAAAAGCCAATCAGCATTGTTTACCATTTGAGCTTTACCTTCGCCAAACTCAATAAACTTGCTCATTTGTTCTTTAAAGCAGTCACAGTTATGCTGAATTTGTTCGGCAGTCATCATTGAACGCATATCAGTTCTGCCCGAAGGGTCACCAATATGTCCTGTACCGCCGCCGATTAACGCAATAGGCTTATTTCCTGCCATTTGTAAACGCTTCATAAGGCAAAGCGCCATAAAGTGACCTACGTGAAGACTGTCAGCTGTTGGGTCAAAGCCTATATAAAAGGTTGCCTTACCTTCGTTTATAAGTTCTCTGATTTCATCTTCATCTGTAACCTGTGCAATCAAACCACGGGCTACAAGTTCTTCATAAATTTTCATAATAAATTGCTCCTATCAATTAGTTCCTTTGCGGAATTATATAAATTTTCAGTAATCTGAGTACCCGACATAATACGCGCTATCTCGTTTATACGGCTATCATAATTGAGCGTTGTCACATTTGTATAGGTGTGACCGTCCTTAGAAGTTTTTTCAATAAGCAAATGCTCGTCCGCAATAGCGGCTATCTGCGCTAAGTGTGTAACAGATATTACCTGACGGTTATCAGCCACTTTTTTAAGCTGATTTGCAACCTTACCAGCAGTAAAACCGCTAATACCTGCATCAATTTCATCAAAAATCATGGTACCAACATTATCTTTATTTAACAGTACGCTTTTGATACTAAGCATAACACGCGATAATTCGCCGCCTGAAGCGATTTTATGTAGTGGCTTTAAACTTTCACCATTATTGGCAGAAATCAAAAATTCAGCCGTATCACAGCCGTTTTTGGTGTATCTGCCGCTATTTAGTGAAACTTCAAATTTAATGTTAGGCATATTTAAATATTCCAAAATGCCAGATACATCTTTTGCAAATTTTTCACCTGCACGCTTTCTGGAGAGTGTAAGCTTTTCGCCCTTTGAAATTAACACTTCCTTTTTATTTTCAAGTGAAAGCGAGAGCTCAGCAATGCGTTTATCTGAAAGCGTTATATTTTCAAGCTCAGTTGTTGCTTTATTCAAAAATTCAAGCATTTTTTCTTCGCTCGAACCGTATTTTACCATAAGTTTAGATAGCAAATCAAGTCTAAGATTAATTTCGTTTGGATTCAATTCGGAATATTCGCTATTTGATGTGAATGCATCAATTTCAGCGCGTGCATCTTCAAGAGATGTTATTGCGGTTGATAATGCTAAACAACAATTGTTAAAGCTTTCGTTTTTTAGTGATTGCAAAAGCTTTAAAGCATTATTAACCTGAGTAATAGCGCCGTCGGTATCATCGGTGCCTGAAAGCAAATATTCGGCACTATTCAAGGCATTAAAGGTTTTTTCTTTAGTTTCGGATATGGTAAGCTGAGTTTTAAGCCTATCATACTCCCCTACTTTGATATCTGCAGATTCAAGCTCATTGATTTGGTATTTCAGCGTATCAATTTTACGCTGTTTCTCATCTTCATCAATTTCTAAGGATTGAAGCTCTTTTCGAACTGTATTAAGCTCTTTAAAAGCAGTATAATATTCTGCTTTAAGATAATCGTTTTCAGCAACAGCATCAATAAAGCTTAAATGCATATCAGGATTAAGTAACGCCTGATTATCGTGTTGACCGTGTATGTTTATTAAGCCACCCGCAATTTCTCGCAAAAGGGCGGTTGTAACAGGTATATTATTGATTTTACAAAAGCCTTTAGATGTTAAACTAAGCTTTCGGGTAATTATAATCTCACCGTTTTCGGCAGCAATTCCGCTTTCTTCTAAAAGGGATAGCGTATCAGTAGTCAAGCAGTCAAAAACCGCAGTAACAACAGCACTATCACATCCTGTGCGTATCAAATCCTTAGATGTACGCTCGCCTAAAACGGCGTTTATAGAATCAATAATAATCGATTTACCCGCACCTGTTTCACCTGTTAAAACATTAAAGCCTTGTTTAAATTCAATATCGGTTTTTTCAATAACCGCAATGTTTTCAATGTGTAAAAATTTTAACATATATTTTTTCCGTTATAAAATACTATTTATTTTTTCTACTAATGTTTTTGAGTGGTCGGTACTTTTAGTCACAACAATAATTGTATCATCACCCGCAAGTGAACCTAACATATACTCGTGAAACAATGTATCAAGTGCAACACAGGCGCCCGAAGCCAAACCGCTACGGCATTTAATAACTACATTATTAAGTGCACAGTCAACCGAAAGCACCGATTTAACAAATAAATCGCGCTGAGCAGAGTTATCGCTTGACTGAAAGGTATTGGCAGCATAGCGATAGTTACCGTTTGAATCGTGGCTTTTAATAAGCTTAAGCTCTTTAATATCACGCGAAACGGTTGATTGCGTTACATTATAGCCTAAATTTAAAAGTGCGTTTTGTAAATCTTCTTGTGTTAAAATAATATTTTCCTTAATAATATTAAGGATTTGTTGTTGTCTTGTGTGTTTCAAAATCAAAAACTCCTGCCATCTTTAAATTTTGCCGAAAGGGTTTTATAAAAAGAGTGCTCATTAAGTCTTATAAGCTTGACTGTATTTTTAGATTTCGTAATTTTAATTTCGGTATAAGGCTTAACATTGCAAACCTTTCTACCGTCTACTGTAAGATAAATTTCGGTACGCTTTTTTGAAAAGGATTTAAGGGTGATAGTTTTATTACCGCCTAAAAGGATTGGCTTAGCCGATAGCGAATGTGAACAAATAGGCGTTATGCAAACACACTGAGCACCTGGGTCAATTATAGGTCCGCCAGCCGACATCGAGTAAGCTGTAGAGCCTGTCGGTGTTGAAACAATAAGTCCGTCTGCTAGGTAATTTATGGTGTCATTACTAACCGATACACTAATATCAATAATTCGCGAAATAAAGCCACTTGTGATAACCGCATCATTAAGCGCATCAAAAGTGTTTATAAGCTTGCCGTTTTCATATATTTCAACAGAAAGCATCATACGGTCTTCAAGTGTAAATTCGTTAGTCTTTAGCTTACTAATAAGCTTTAACTCGTTCTGCTCAACATCAGCTAGGTAGCCAAGTCTACCAGCGTTGATGCCCAAAATAGGTTTATTATCAACCGCCGCACGCTTAGCGTAGCGTATAATTGTACCGTCACCGCCAATTGTTATTATATAATCCGCAATACGAAACAGCTCATCTTCGGGTGCGGTTTTAAAGTTAGGGCTGCAAATAGTATCAGGAAGATATGCTTCAATACCCTCTTTTTTGAGTAGTAGACCAAGATTCTCAACAACCTGTGAAGAACCGCGTTTATCAAGATTAGGCAAAACTGCAATAATCATTAAATCACTCCTGTAAAGCTTTGTAGGAATTTTCGACAACCTGTGTTGCTGTAACTTCAGTTAAAATTTCGTAAGCATCAGTCTTTTTAATATGGCACAAATATTCTATATTACCTTCGGGACCTTTAACGGGTGAAAAATCAAGTCCTAAAAGGGTGAAATTGTTTTCTTTTAATAGTTCAATTATTTTCTCAATAACTGCTATATGAACCTTTTTATCTCTTACAACACCCTTTTTACCAACATTTTCTTTACCTGCTTCAAACTGCGGTTTTATAAGACATACCGCCTGCCCGCTATCCTTTAAAAGAGTGCGCATTACAGGTAAAATTAAAGAAAGCGAAATAAACGAAACATCAACAGAGGCAAAGTCCAATTCTTCGGGAATTTCTTTGTTTGTTACATAGCGAAAATTTGTGCGTTCAAGGTTTACAACACGCTCATCAGTTCTAAGCTTCCAAGCCAATTGCCCGTAGCCAACATCAATTGCATAAACCTTTTTGGCGCCGTTTTGTAGCATACAATCAGTAAATCCGCCAGTAGATGCGCCGATATCGGCACAAATTGTATTTTGTAAAGAGAAATCAAACACTTCAACCGCTTTTTCAAGCTTTAGTCCTCCACGGCTAACATATTTTAAGGTTTCTCCCCTTACTTCAATTATATCGTCGGGTTTTAACATATTGCCCGCCTTGTCGGATTTTTGATTATTTACATAAACAATACCCGCCATAATAAGCGCTTTTGCTTTTTCTCGGCTTTCAGCAAAGCCGTTTTCAACCAAAGCAAGATCTAAGCGTATTTTTGCCATTATATACTCCTCATCGACTCGGTATCGAGTCCATTTTTAGCTAGAGCCGATTCAACACTGCTTGCGGGAACAAACTTATTGTCAATAGCGTGAATTTTAAACTTGCCTTTATAACCGTTTTCCTGAAGTAATGCTAAAATATGCTCACCTATTCCGCCGTTCTTAACAACTTCTTCAAAAACATTAATTGTTTTGTAAGTTTTAAGCGTGTCAATTAAAGTATCACTAAACGGATAGATTTTATTAAGCTTTACAATATCAAAGTTTGCGGTTTTTTGAGCATCAATTGCATTTGCAAAAAGTCTTCCATAGGTTACTACAGCACCCTTACCGTCACCTTTTAATACTGTAAACTCGGATTTAAAATCGTAACTACTATCAGTCAGCGTTTCACTACCCCTTGGATAACGAATAGCGGTTAACTTATCGCTATTTTCAGTAGCCACAATAATGTATTCTAATTCTTTAAAACTACTTGGCGAATAAATTTCTATATTGGGAATAGAAGTTAAAAATGAAACATCAAATAAGCCTTGATGAGTTTCACCGTCTTCCCCAACAATACCTGCTCTGTCTATTAGCAGACAAATTGGCAAATTACCGATAGCGCAGTCGTGTATAAGTTGGTCGTAAGCGCGTTGCAAGAAGGAAGAATAAACCGCAAAATATGGCTTCATACCGCCTTTAGAAAGACCTGCGCAAAATGTTACTGCATGCTCTTCGGCAATACCAACATCAAAAAATCTTTCCTTATAGCTTTCAGCAAATTTTGAAAGCCCTGTGCCGCCTGTCATTGCAGCAGTAACGGCACAGATTTTAGCATTGTTCTTTGCTAATTCACATAGAGTGTCACCTGCCACTGTAGAAAAAGTAACCTTTTGGTCACTTAAAGCCCCTTCTTCAATCTCAAACGGAGAAACACCGTGATAATTTTTAGGGCTGTTTTCGGCGTGAATATAGCCTTTTCCTTTTGTGGTGATGACGTGAACAAGTGTCGGTCTTTGATAGTTTTTTGCAATATTGAATAATGATTCTAAAGCTTCTATATTATGACCATCAACAGGGCCCAAATAGTTAAATCCCAATGAAGTAAAGAAATTATTTTTATAAACAAAGCCTTTAACAACTTCCTTAAATTTATAAATGAATGTATTAACAGGACTACCAATAACGGGTATTTTAAGTAAAAACTTACTTAAAGCGAATTTGAAATGATGGTATTTAGGTTTATTGCGCATTTTTGTAAGCGAACGCGCAAGCGCACCAACATTGTTGGAAATAGACATTTTATTATCGTTTAAAACAACAATAAAATTCCCTTTTTTACTGCCTGCATTGTTAAGCGCTTCGTAAGACATACCGCCTGTTAGAGCGCCGTCACCTATAACTGCTACAGCAGTACCCACACTTCCGCTAAGCTTTTTAGCATTATAAATACCAAAAGCCGCAGAAATAGAAGTACTACTGTGACCTGTAATTACAGGATCATGTTCACTCTCACTCGGTTTCATAAATCCTGAAATACCGTTTTCGGTACGTAATGACGAGAATTTTTCAAATCTTCCAGTTAAAAGCTTATGGGTATAGCATTGGTGACCAACATCAAAAATAATTGAATCGTTGGGGGAATTAAATGCTTTATGCAAAGCGACAGTAAGCTCTACCGCGCCCAAGTTAGATGCTAAGTGACCGCCGTTTTTTGAAACGGTATCAATTATACATTCCCTTATTTCGCCGCAAAGCTTGGAAAGTTCATTATTATTCAATTTTTTAATATCTGTAGGTTCAGATATTTTACTTAAAATTTCATAATTCAAAACTTACAGTCCTTTAATAGTTTCTTTGAAGTAGCATATTTGTAAGCGAGCAAAGCCGCTTAGTATCCTTATTTAATGAACTCAATATATCCAATGCTTGTTTTGTAAGGTCACTTGCTAATGCTTTTGCATTATCTAAACCCAACAATGTTACAAAGGTTGCTTTATCGTTTTCTGCATCACTGTTAATTGGCTTGCCTAAAACTTCTGCAGTGCTTGTAACATCTAAAATATCGTCAATAATTTGAAAGGCTAAACCAAGATTAAAAGCATATTCGGATATTAGAGCAACCTGATTTTCGGTTGCTCCTGCAATTACTGCACCGATTTCTGCGGCGGCAGAAATAAGACAACCGGTTTTTAAGCAGCACATTTCTTTTAATTGCTCCATAGTAGGTTTGGTTTTTTCAAAAGATAAATCCAAAACCTGACCGCCAATCATACCATGAAGCCCTGCTCTTTTAGCTAAAATGGCTATTGCTTTGATTTTTCTTTTATCGTCAACAGAAGAATTAGCCGCTATATTAAAAGCTTCTGTGAGCAAGGTGTCGCCCGCTAAAAGCGCGGTATCTTCACCAAATTTTATATGGCATGATGGCTTACCTCTACGCATATCATCGTTATCCATACAAGGTAAATCATCGTGAATTAAGGAATAGGTATGAATCATTTCAAGGGCCACGGCAAAGCCTAAAGCCTGCTTAATATCACCACCAAAAAGCCTACAACATTCAAGCATAATTATAGGTCTTATACGCTTACCGCCTAAGGTAAGACTATAGCGTGCGGCATCGTTTACAAAAGCATAAGCACAATTATTAAGGGTTGGAACCAAGCAGTCTATTTCCCTATCAACCAATGCCTTGTATTCATTCATCCAGTTTTCAGTCATTTACAATTTCACCTTCAGCATCGGTTAAAGTAATAATCTTATTCTCTGCAGTTTCAAGTGTTTTTCTACACTCATTTGAAAGCTTGATACCCTTTTCAAAAAGTGCAATAGACTCTTCGAGTGAAACCTCGTCATTTTCAAGATTTTTTATAATATTTTCAAGCTCAATTAAGCTTTTTTCAAAATTATTTTCCATTATTATCTCCTTGTGAATCGACAGTACATAATAGACTACCATCCGAGAGTTTTAAAGTTAACTTATCACCAACATTAGCGTTTTTCACACTTTTAAGAACTTTACCGTTAATTTCGGCAACTGAATATCCGCGCGATAAAACCTTTAAAGGACTAAGAGCATCAAGAGAAGCAACGTTTTGCTTAAGCCTTGCAGAATAATGGTTTACAAGCGTATTATAACGGTTTAAAAGATTATCGGTTAAAATATCAATATTCTGGCGTCTTGAATATATAATCGACCTTTCAGCATTTTTAAGATAAGGAGAATTCATAACTGCAGTATAACGAAGTTTTAAGGAGTTCAACTTATCCTGTAAAGCGGATTTTAAATTTCGGCTATAAGCTGAAATTTGGTTTTTAATATCAATAACATCAGGTACGGCAAGCTCGGCCGCAGCAGAAGGCGTTGGTGCGCGAAGGTCGGCAACAAAATCACAAATTGTAAAATCAGTTTCGTGCCCAACTGCCGAAATTACGGGTATTGGCGACTCGAAAATTTTACGTGCTAGAATCTCACTGTTAAATGCCCACAAATCTTCAATAGAACCACCACCACGCCCGATTATAATTAAATCGCAACGCGACAAGGAATATACTCGTTCTAAAGCATCCAACATTTCGGGAACAGCATTTTCACCCTGTACCGAAACAGGACAAAGCACTATTTCCGTCAAAGGATATCTGCGGGTTAAAATATTTAAAATATCTTGTACCGCCGCACCTGTTTCACTAGTGATTATCGCAATACTTTTTGGAAATTTTGGTATTGGTCTTTTGTTTTCACTATCAAACAGACCTTCTGATTTTAATCGCTCTTTAATCTGCTCAAACTGTAAAGAAATATCACCTAAGCCGTCAGGATACATTTCCTCTGCATAAAATTGGTACTGACCGTCTTTTTCGTAGATAGATACTCTACCGCGAATAATGACCTTCAATCCGTCAACAACCGCAAATTTTAAGCGTGAAGCATATCCCTTAAACATTACACAGCGTATAGACGCATCATTATCTTTTAAGGTAAAGTAAAGATGACCGCTTGCATAATGGTTTTTAAAATTTGAAATTTCACCCGTAACGTAAATATCGTTAAGGCGAGCTTCGCCTTCTATAAGCGATTTTACAAACAGGTTTAATTGTTTTACGGTTACGGTTTGCATATTATTTAGACTTCTCTACAGTGGATAAAATACCGTTTATAAAAGAAGCATCCTCTTTTGTTGCATATTTTTTTGCAAGCTCAACCGCTTCATTTATAGAAACAGACGGGGGAATATCGTCAATATACTTCATCTCATAAATAGCAAGCCTTAAAATACAAAGACTAACCTTTGAAATACGGTTGATTTTCCAACCAATTGCGTTTTCAGAGATAATAGAATCAATATCATCTACATTGTCGTATACGCCTGAAAATACGGTTTTTATATAATCGTCAGGCTCTAAATCTCTAACCTCTTTAGCAATTTCTAAAATTTCAGAAATATCAAGCAAATTAAACTGTTTTTCGAAAATTAATATAAAAGCTTCTTCTCTTGCCTGTCTTCTTGTCATAAGCCACCTCAAAACAAAATCATACAGTATATATTTTAACATAAAAAATGCATATTTTCAAGGAATTTATTGAAAATATGCATTAAAATTTAAATATTAATATCAGTATTTTTCTAAAAAAGAATGTAATTCGCCGGAATCGCAGTCGCGCCAACCTGGAATTGTTGCAAGGTTGACATTATGAATACTGCGGAAAATGTTATCATCCGCCTCTTTATTAAAAGTTTTTATATATTTAATAAGTGCTTTTGTTTCTTTTCGTTTTGATAAATCTTCACGTTCAGTACTAAGTTCTGTAAATTTGCAGGCACACTGTAAAAAACGAAGCCCGTTATAATTTGCCCAAGAAATAATACTTTCCTCCTTAACCTTATAAAGCGGACGGATAAGCTCCATACCTTCAAAGTTTGCGCTGTGAAGTTTGGGAAGCATAGTCTTGATTTCTGATGAATAACACATACTCATTAAAACAGTTTCAATTACATCATCAAAATGGTGCCCCAAGGCGATTTTATTACAACCAAATGACTTAGCTTTACTGTAGAGACAGCCGCGTCTCATACGCGCACAAAGGTAACACGGCGACCCTCCAACACGCGTTGTAACATCAAAAATATCGCTTTCAAAAATTGTAACAGGTATGTTCATTAATTTCGAGTTTTCTTCTATTAACTTACGGTTTTCGGGATTATAACCGGGGTCCATTACAAGAAACACAAGTTCAAATGGTGTTTCACTATGTCTTTGTAGCTGTTGCAAGCATTTAGCCATAAGCATAGAATCCTTACCGCCTGAAATACAAACTGCAATTTTATCGTTTTGCTTAATTAGTTCATACTCTTGCACTGCAGCAATAAAATTACTCCAAATACTTTTGCGGTATTTTTTTATGATGCTACGCTCAATTTCAATATGTTTTTTAAGTTTTCTATCAGCCATTGTTCACCTCAAGTCAGGACCTCCGGCTAAGCCGGAGGCTTGAATAGCCCTTCAAGGGCATTTTACAGACGAAACCCCTAAAGGGGCGCCGAAAGGTTTGCCGACTGCATTGCTTTTTCGGGCTACCCCTCAAGGGGTT
>JAFQOJ010000042.1 GCA_017403265.1 Clostridia bacterium | reverse complement strand
TGAATTGAAACATTACATAGATTACTACAACAACGAAAGAATATCCTTAAAACTAAAAGGAATGAGCCCGGTACAATACCGAACTCATTCACAAGCAATTTAATATTTAATTTTGTCTAAACTTTGGGGTTCACTTCAAAATTACCGAGTTTTTATTTATGGTATAATATAATGTTATCCTTTAACTGCGCCTGCGGCGACTCCCTTTATAATATACTTTTGACCGAAAAGATAAAATACCACTACAGGAATAATAGAAAGCACAAGCATTGCCATCATAGCGCCCATATCAATAGAGCCATATCCACCCTTTAAATACTGAATAGCAATAGGAATAGTTTTATAATCATTACCTATTACAAGATAAGGTAAAAGGTAGTCGTTCCAAATCCACATAGCGTTTAAAATAGCTACTGTTATTGTTGTGGGCTTGAGTATTGGCAAAACTATTAGAAAAAAGGTTTGAAGCGGGTTGCAGCCGTCTATTGTAGCCGCTTCTTCAACCCCGAACGGCACCGATTTTATAAACCCTACAAACATAAAAGTAGCAAGCCCTGCGCCAAAGCCTAAATATATTAAAATTATACCCAAAGGGTTATCCAGCCCTAAAACATTTGCCGTTTTAGACATTGTAAACATGACCATTTGAAAGGGTACAATCATAGAAAATACCAAAGCATAATATAAAACACTGGTTAAAATTGATTTTACTCTGACTATATACCACGCAGTCATTGAAGTAAAAAGCACGATTGCCAAAACCGAAAACACAGTTATAAAAAGCGACCAAAAGAAAGCCGTTATAAATGAAGTGGTACTAATACCGTTTAAATAGTTTTCAAAACCTACAAAGGTGTCATTATTAGGCAGTACAAACGGCTCGGTAGCGATTGAAAAACGCGCTTTAAAGGAGTTTATAACCACTACAACCACAGGCGCTACGAATAGCGCCGCAACACATAAAAGAAGTAAAAATGCTAAAATGCTTTTATAATTTTTTCGCACTAATTTTCAACCTCTTTTCTACGGGTAAGTATCAGCTGAGTAAGCGACACCACCGCCACTATCAAAAAGAAAATGACCGATTTCGCTTGTCCTAAACCCTCGTTACCTACCCTTCCGTAAAAGGTTTCGTAAATATCTAAAGCTAACATTCGCGTTTTCCCTGCGGGTGCGCCTGCTGTTAAGGCTAAGTTTTGGTCGAAAAGCTTAAAGGCATTTGTAATAGTTAAAAACAAACAAATAGTAATCGAAGGCATTACCGACGGAATAGTAACCTTAAAAAGTGTAGTAAAATATCCTGCGCCGTCAACACGCGCCGCTTCTAAAATATCGGTAGAAATATTACTAAGCCCTGCTATATAGATTATCATCATATAACCTATCATTTGCCAATTCATAAGCACTACAAGTCCCCAAAAGCCGTAGCGTGCATCGGTGGTTATGGCGGCGCCGTACCTATAAAGCACACCGTTAATAATAAGCTGCCAAATATAACCAAGCACTATACCACCAATAAGGTTAGGCATAAAAAACACTGTTCTAAAAAACTTTGTGCCGAAAATGTTTCCGCTAAGCAGTAACGCCAACAAAAAAGCTAATACATTTATTGTCAGTACCGAAATCACCGCATATTTTATAGTAAACCACAAGGAATTAAGGAAAGTATTATCCTCAGAAAATATTCTTATATAGTTACTAAAGCCTGTGAACTGGGCATCACTAACAGTTCTAAAATCACAGAATGACAGAAAAAGCCCTAATACAAACGGTACTACAAAAGCAATAATAAAGGCAATAAGCGTCGGCATAACAAATATAGGAAAATACCGTTTAACCGCTCTCATTTATTTTCGTTCACTCTTCCATTTATTTTTAACTGTATCACGCACTTCTTCCCATTTTTTAGCGCCTTGAACATACTCGAGCAACGCGTTGCCCGTTTCCTTTTTAAAGTTTTCACTTGGGAAACCTGTGAAAATCCAAGGCACTACTTCTTTGTCGCCGTCTTCCAAATAACGCGAAATCTCACGCGCTAAGGGGTCATTAGGCTTCTCATCATCCGAAAAAGTATTAAAGGGTGTTATAAAGCCTAGCTTCTCGGTAACATATTTTTTACCTGTATCACTAGAAAATAGCCAATCAAGAAAATCGAGTGACGCTTTTCGCTTTTCTTCGCTTACATTTTTGTTTATAGCAAAATAATTTTCGGTACCAATTGCAATACCGCTGTTTTCTTCGCCCTTTATACCTGTATAAATCGGTAACATTTTAATGTCGTCTGCCTTTACGGTGTTACCCTTAACATCCGAAATTTGTGACCATGCCCAGTTGCCGTTTTGCACCATAGCAGCCTTACCTAGAGCAAATTCAGCCATAGAATCAGCAACCGATTTAGAGCCTAAAAGCTTTTTATCGGTTAAAGAATTGTTTGTATAAAGGTCAAATATATTTTTAAAGTTATTTTCGTATTTAAATTCAATTTGCTTTGCATCCAAAAGCTCTAAGGTTGCGTCCTTGTCGCGATTTTTATATTCATAATAAAGCGGAATATTCAATAGATGTGTCTGCCAGCGCCAATCTTCACCGCTTGAAAGCGAGGTCGAAGCAAAAACACCCTCTATCCCCAATGCTTTTTTATGCTTCTGCATATCCTCTACTACAGTTTTTAAGGTTTCAAAATTTTTAATTTCGCTTACCTTATTGATGCTTTTTTGACGACCTTCAAGTGCAAAATATTTATCCATAATAGCATTATTGTAAATTATACCGTAGCCTTCTACAACATAAGGCACCGCATAAACGCCATCGCCGTCCTTTATAGCTAAGGATTTATCACTTAAATATGAATAAAGCTTACTGTCCTTAATATCAAGGCAATAATCCTTCCACGCATCATACCCTATAGGACCGTTTACCTGAAAAATTGTAGGTGCCTCGGTTTTAGCAATTTCGGATTTTAAGGTTTGCTCGTAGGTGTTGGCTGCCGCCGTTACAACCTTAACCGCAATTCCCTTTTCGGCTTCATATTTTTTTGCTAATTCTTCATAACCCTTTGCCGATTCGGGCTTAAAGTTTAAAAAATAAATAAGGTTTTTATTGGCCTCCGCCTTATTTCTACAACCTGCAAGCGCAAGGGTAGAAATAATACAAATTACTGCCAAAAAACCGCTTAATAGTTTTCTTTTCATAAAAAGTCCTCCATAATTTTGTTAGTAATACTTTTCCACATTATTTAAAAATTATGATTTTATTTTATCAATAGCGCCTTTTTCAAGGCGGGATACCTGCGCTTGCGAAATTCCAATTTCTTCGGAAACCTCCATTTGAGTCATACCGCGCATAAACCTAAGCGACAAAATATGCTTTTCGCGTTCGCTTAAATTTTCAATCGCATCACGAAACGCAATTTCCTGTAACCAATTTTTATCGTCATTATTATCTCCCAATTGGTCAAGAACATATATTGTATCGCCGCCATCGGAATAAACAGGGTCGTATATTGACATTGGCGAAACTATGCTTTCAAGCGCTATTACAACATCTTCTATAGGCAGCTCCAGTTCCTTTGCAATATCTGAAACGGTGGGCTCTGTTACACCCTTTTGCGTTAGCATTTCCTTTACCTGCATTGCGCGATATGCGGTATCCTTTATAGAACGGCTAACCCTTATTAAATTGTTATCCCTTAAATACCGCCTAATTTCACCTATAATCATAGGTACCGCATAGGTGGAAAACCGCACATTTTGACTAATATCAAAATTATCGATTGATTTTATAAGCCCTATACACCCTACTTGGAATAAATCATCAAGATTTTCGCCCCTGCCCGTAAACCGCTTTATAACACTTAGCACTAACCTTAAATTGCCGTTTATAAGGCTTTCTCGGGCATATTTATTACCCTGTCTTGCCTTTTTTAAAAGCTCCATTTTTTCGCTTTCTTTTAAAATAGGCAGTTTAGAAGTATCTACACCGCAAATTGAAACTTTATTATACATATCGGCACCTCGCAATACATAAACATTATTGCCTTTATATGTACTGAAGATACTTTTAAAATTTTTTTCTTGTCGACAAATTTCACTTGCATTTTTAAAATATAAAACACCCGCTATCTTTAAAAAAGGATAACGGGTGTTATTTTTGTTAATTTATTTTTTTAAAATATTTAACAAATCGGGGAACGGCTCTAACGAACGCTTTAAAATACCGTGCATTTGCGCTATGGCAATACCGTAATTTATAACCGGTATACCTTGTTCGTTACAAAGCTCTAAACGAGATTTCATTTCCGCTTCGTTAAGCATACAGCCGCCACAGTGAACAACCAGTGCATACTGCGATAAATCTTCGGGGAACTGACCGCCCGAAGTAAACGAATAGAAAAGCTTTTTACCTGTGTAGTTATCAATCCAACCAGGCAGCTTTACTGTTCCTATATCGTTGCATTGGCGGTGGTGTGTGCAACCCTCAGATATTAAGATTTTATCACCGTCTTGCAGGCGATCTAATTTTGCCGCACCGCCTACAACTGTAGCAAGGTCACCCTTATAACGAGCAAAAAGAATAGAAAATGATGTAAGCTGTACTGTTTTGGGAACTTCTTTATCAACTAAACCGAATACCTGCGAATCGGTAATAACAAGTTTCGGTGGGGTTTTGAGCGATTCAAGCGCATTTTTAAGCTCGGTTTCGCGTACCACCAATGAAACCACGCCAATATCCAAAAGCTCACGAAGTGTTTGTTGCTGCGGTAAAATAAGTCTTCCCTTAGGGGCGGCGGCATCAATCGGGGTAACAAGTATTACAGTATCGCCCTTTGCTACCAAATCCGAAACAATTTTTCGGTCACTTTTTGAAGCTTTAGCCATAGCGGCAATTTTTTCCTTTAGGGCATTTATACCTAAAAGCGTATTCGCGCTAACATAAGCTTCGTTTTGAGTATCATTTGGTACAGTTGACAGCAAATCCGCCTTATTATAAACCGTAACATAAGGTAGATTTCGCTTTTTAAAAAGGTTAATTAACTCATTATCCGCTTTACTCAATCCCTTTTTCGCATCAACAACCAATATTGCAATATCCGTTTGGCGAAGAATTTCTAAAGCTTTTTTAACGCGTTGTTCACCAAGCTCCCCTTCATCATCAATTCCGGGAGTATCTATAATAACAACGGGACCCATAGGAAGTAATTCCATTGCCTTTTTAACAGGGTCAGTTGTAGTGCCCTTTACATCTGATACAACAGATAACTGCTGTCCTGTTACGGCATTAACCAAGCTTGATTTACCCGCATTACGCATACCAAAAAAGCCTATATGCACCCTTTCGGCAGAAGCAGCAGTGTTAAGACTCATAATAATTCCTCCTTAAATAGATTTTGCATAAAATTTTTCAAGTATTATTAGAAACGGAAGTCACGGCGGTTAGAGTTTTTAATTTGCTCAATATTTTCGGTAGCAATTTTGCACACCTTTTCTGCGGGAATCTTTTGAAGCTCGCGTTCAATAAGCTCGAAACCTACCTTTTTGGTTTCTTCACTTGCATAATCTACAAGGTATTCGCTAAGAGTCATAAGCGCATTTGGATGACAGCAGTTTAAAATCTGACCGTTTTTGCAAAGACTCATAAAGCGGTCACCCGTTCTACCCTCGCGGTAGCAAGCGGTACAGAAGGACGGAATATACCCGAGCTTCATAAGCCAATTTACAACTTCGTCCAATGTTCTTTGGTCTGAAACATCAAACTGCTCAGAATCATGGTTGCGTTCCTCTTCAGTATATCCGCCAACCGAAGTACGCGAAGCACCGCTTATTTGCGAAATGCCAAGCTTTAATGCTCTACCGCGTACGGCTTCGCTTTCTCTTGTAGAAATAATCATACCGGTATATGGAACGGCAATACGGATACAAGCAATAATTTTCTCGAAAATTTCATCGGGGATTCCATTATCAAAAACATCGGGGTCAATATCGTCAGCACGCTTTATACGCGGAACGCTAATGGTGTGCGGACCTACACCGTGTACTGCTTCTAAATGTTCTGCATGCATAAGAAGGCCTGCAAATTCATACTGATATCTTTCAAGCCCGAATAAAACACCCAAACCAACATCATCGATTCCGCCCTGCATAGCGCGGTCCATTGCTTCGGTATGATAATCATAATCGTGCTTAGGTCCTGTTGGGTGAAGCTCTAAATAGCTTTCCTTATGATAGGTTTCTTGGAAAAGTATGTAAGTGCCGATACCTGCTTCCTTTAGCTTGCGGTAATTTTCTACAGTAGTAGCGGCAATATTTACATTGACACGGCGGATTGCACCGTTTTTGTGCTGAATACTGTAAATAGTTTTAATGCTTTCCAATATGTATTCTATCGGGCTGTTAACAGGGTCTTCACCCGATTCAATAGCCAAGCGCTTATGTCCCATATCCTGTAAAGCAATTACCTCGTTGCGAATCTCTTCCTGACTTAGTTTTTTACGGGCAATATGCTTATTTTTATAGTGATAAGGACAGTAAACACAACCGTTTACACAGTAGTTTGAAAGGTATAACGGTGCAAACATAACAATACGGTTACCGTAAAATGCTAATTTGATTTCTTCGGCGAGGCGATACATTTCTTCCACCTTTTCGGGAATATCACAAGCAAGCAAAACCGAAGCTTCGCGGTGGGTAAGACCCTCACAATGCACACCGTTTGCGGTTATTTTAGGTCTTGCTTTTTCGAGCAAGCTATCAATTAAAGCAATATTATGTTTATTTTCTTCTGCATAGCGGATGGTTTCTAAAATTTCTTCGTGACTTATAAATTCTTCCGCTTTTAATGATTTTGGATTATATTTTGCCATTTATTTTTCCTTCTTTCTTATATCTAAAACATTAAAATTAACATTCTTTTCGGTCACCGCGGTCGGTAACAAGCTTATAGCCTATGGCTTCCATACGGCGACTAAGCGCTTCTTTCGCCTGAGCTGATTCTTCACCTGTACAGATTTTGTTATTGTATAGCTCGTATTTTTTACGAACATCTACAGGTGAAAGATTAGGCATGACCACATTAGCCCCCGCTAAAATACCCTTTTCACGACCATTTGCATCAATAGTACCTAAGGCAGTGGTTGCAGGCAGTAAAAGTGTTGGGTCGATAAGTCTTAAAAGTGAGAGTAAAAACAGAGTTTCTTCAAGCGTTCCCGACGGGAATTCACAAAATGGTGTTGCCGCGTGTGGAATAAAGGGACCTATTCCGCACATATCAGGGCGAAACTCTTCTACAAACTTTAGGTCCATTGCTAAAGAACGGTTGGTTTGGTAAGGTGCCCTCACCATAAAGCCACACCCTGTTTGATAACCGATTTCTTTTAGGTTTTTAAGGCACTTTAACCTATTTTCAAGCGACATATTTTCAGGGTGAAGCTTGCGGTATAAATCGGGGTCTGCCGTTTCGTGACGGAGTAGATAACGGTCGGCACCCGCTTCAAAAAGCGCTTTATAGCTTTGGAAACTTCGTTCCCCAAGCGATAATGTGACCGCACAGTCGGGATATTTATTTTTAATATTGCTAATTAAACCGCAAAGAAATTCATCAGTAAAGAAGGGGTCTTCACCGCCCTGCAAAACAAAGGTGCGAAAGCCGAGTGTGTAGCCTTCTTCACAACAAGACAAAATTTCTTGTTCACTCAAGCGGTATCTCACACAGCTTTTATTACTATGGCGGATTCCGCAATAAAGACAATCATTTTTACATATATTACTAATTTCTATAAGACCGCGTATATATACATCATTTCCGTAAACGGCTTGACGAAGTTCTACCGCTTTTTTTGCCGCGTATTCTGAAAGTTCTGGTGTGCGGCCGTCAAGTAATAGCTCGTATTCTTGACACGAAAGACTATGCTCACTTGCAAGCTTATCAATCAGTAAGTAAAGATTATTTTTCATTGGTAATCACATTCGAATAGGCGGTTTTTACACTAACGCCCGTTATCTTTCCAATTTTTCCCGAAAGGGCGGATATTGTGTCCTGCGGAGCATCTATAGCGATTGAAACAATATTTATATTTTTTTCTCTATAGGGAAGCCCCATTCGGCCAATAATATAGCACCCATATTCATGCAATAATGCATTAAGCGCTTCTACCGAGCCTAATTCTTCTACAATAATGCCCATTACTGCAACTCGTGTTTCCATACAAATTCTCCTTTTAATAACAAAAAACCGCATCGGGATACGATGCGGTCAAATATACCATAAAGCATATTTTTATCTGTGCATCTTTCACCCAGAAAACCGTAAAAATATTTACGGAAATCTTCATGTCAGATTTCAAGCATAATATAACATATTTTATTCCTTGTGTCAATACAAAAATAACGGTCAGCTAAAAGCCAACCGCTAGTTTTATTTAATCTTTTCAATATCGTATGGTGTTGTTTGATATACAAAATAGTTAAGCCAGTTTGAATAAAGTAAATTAGCGTGTGAGCGCCAACTAACCACAGGTTTATTTTCCGGATTATTTTCTGGGAAATAATTTTTTGGTATATCAATTGGCTTTCCTTGACTTAAATCTCTAAAATACTCGTTAGCTAAGGTTTCGGCATCGTATTCAGAATGGCCGGTTATAAAAATTTGTTTGCCGTTTTTAGTGGCTAAAGCATATATTCCTGCCTCTTCGGAAGAAGCTAAAATCTTAAGCTTTTTGCATTTTTTGACCTTTTCATCATCTATAGTTGTATGCCTTGAATGTGGCACCATAAACACATCATCAAAGCCACGGAACAAAATAGATTTTTTATAATCAACTGTATGTGGAAAAACGCCGAACATTTTAGCGGGTAATACCTTTTTATCTATACCAAAATGGTAATAAAGGCCTGCCTGAGCACCCCAACAAATATGAAAAGTACTGTGAACGTGGGTTTTGGTCCACTCCATAATTTCGCATAGCTCTTCCCAATATTCAACCTCGCAAAAAGGCATTAGTTCAACAGGTGCGCCCGTAATAATCATACCGTCAAAGGTGCGGTGCTTAACATCATCAAAGGTTTTATAAAAAGCCAGCATATGCTCTTGCGGAGTATTTTTAGATAAATGGCTTTTTGTGTGTATAAGTTCCAGCTCTACCTGTAAAGGTGAGTTGCCCAAAAGACGTGACAACTGAGTTTCGGTTTCAATCTTTTTAGGCATAAGATTCAAAAGCAATATTTTTAAAGGGCGAATATCCTGTGTTATAGCTCTGGTTTCGGTCATAACAAAGATATTTTCGTCATTTAAAGTTTTTACTGCCGGTAAATCATTTGGTATTCTAATAGGCATATATCTATATCCTTTTAATTAAATTTTATCAAGCGCCTGCTTAATATCTGCGATAATATCTTCACTTTCCTCAATACCGCAAGAAAAACGGATTAAATCGGGTGTGATGCCTGCAGCTAAAAGCTCGTCGTCATTCATTTGACGGTGGGTAGCGTTAGCAGGATGCAAGCAACAGGTGCGTGCATCTGCAACGTGGGTTGCAATACTAGCCATTTTAAGCTGTTTCATAAAGGCTTCTGCCGCGGGTCTTCCACCCTTGACGCCAAAGCTTACAACACCGCAACCGCCGTTTGGCATATATTTTTGTGCCAATTCGTAGTTCTTGTCGCCCTCTAAATGTGGGAATCTTACCCAAGAAATGCGGTCATCACCTTGTAAAAACTTAGCAACTGCCAAGCCGTTTTCATAATGCTTTTTAATGCGCAAGTGTAAACTTTCAAGACCTAAGTTTAAAACATAAGCGGTTTGTGCTTGCTGACAGCAGCCAAAGTCACGCATTAACTGTGCGGTAGACTTTGTAATATAAGCACCTTGTAATCCAAAACGCTCGGTATAAGTAACACCGTGGTAGCTGTCATCAGGGGTGCATAAACCGGGGTACTTTTCGGGGTACTTGGTCCAATCAAACTTTCCCGAATCTACAATACAACCGCCTACAGCACTGCCGTGACCGTCCATATACTTAGTAGTAGAATGGATTACAATATCTGCACCCCATTCAATAGGACGGCAATGTACAGGTGTTGCAAAGGTATTATCTACAATAAGCGGCACACCGTGCTTATGTGCCATAGCGCTAAAGCGTTCAATATCCAAAACATTCAAAGCAGGGTTAGCAATAGTTTCGCCGAAAACCGCCTTGGTGTTAGGCTTAAATGCGGCTTCAAACTCTTCGTCTGTACAGTCAGGAGTGATAAAGGTAAAATCTATACCCATGCGCTTCATAGTTACAGCGAAAAGGTTATAAGTACCGCCATAAATAGCGGAAGAAGCTACAATATGGTCGCCCACGCTTGCAATATTAAAGATTGAGAAAAAGGATGCTGCCTGACCTGAAGAGGTAAGCATTGCGGCAGTACCGCCCTCCATTTCACAAATTTTAGCAGCTACAAGGTCGCAGGTAGGGTTTTGAAGGCGGGCATAAAAATAACCCGAGGCCTCTAAGTCAAAAAGCTTACCCATATCCTCACTTGTATCATATTTATATGTTGTGCTTTGGTAAATCGGAATTTGGCGGGGCTCACCGTTTTTAGGCTGATAACCGCCCTGTACACATTTTGTACCAAGTTTTGTATTTTTCATAATTAATTACTCCAAACCAAATATTTTTTTTGCATTCATATTAAGTATACTACTAATTTCGTTTTCGTCAAGAGCGAGACTCAAAAAATATTCTATTTCTTTTTTTTGAGACCACATAGGATAGTCTGTACCAAACAGTACCTTATCGGCTCCGTACTCGCTTATAATATTTTTTGCGGTTTCAGGTTTTAGGTAGTAAAAAGAAGAAGAACAGTCTACATAAAAGTTTGGCATATCCTTATATTCCTTTACGGCATCCTGCCAGATTGACCAACCACCCAAATGAGCTCCTATGACCTTTAAGCCTTTATAAATCTCCAAAATAGGCAACATTCGGTTAGGGTTAGAGTAATCGTAGCGGTTATCCCCTGTATGAATAAGTATTGGCAGATTATTTTCTTCGCATAGTTCGTAAATCTTAAGACAGCGGTAATCATCCAATTTAAAAGCTTGAATATCTGGGTGCAATTTTACACCCTTAAGCCCCAATTTTAAGATATTCTTGACATCACCATTAATATCGGCACTATCGGGATGCAATGTGCCGAGTCCCGTCATAAGACCTCCCGAATTTGCCACTTCGGTTGCAATAAAACGGTTTATGCTTTCAACCTGCTTTGGAGTGGTTGCTACAGACTGAACAATAAAATGGTCTATACCTGCATTTTTACCACTTTCTATAAGGTCTTCTACCGTACCCTTGCCTACCGATTTTGTACTGTAAAAGTTATCGGTACCGCCTACCGCCTTTTGGGCAATTTTTTCGGGGTAAATATGGCAATGCGAATCTATTGTAAAAATATTATTTATCATAATCCCAACTTCTTCGCCGCGTCTTCACGCATCTTGTATTTAAGAATTTTACCTGCCGCATTCATTGGGAATGAGGATACAAACTCAATATAGCGGGGCACTTTATGTCTAGCCATATTTGCGGCAATATATTGGCGCATTTCATCTTCGGTCATACTCTCACCCTTTTTAAGAATAATGCAAGCCATAATTTCTTCGCCGTAGGTTTTATCGGGAACGCCTATTACCTGAACATCGCTTACCTTATCACAGGTGTAGATAAATTCTTCAATTTCCTTAGGATAAATATTTTCTCCCCCGCGAATAATCATATCTTTAAGTCGGCCTGTGATACGGTAGTTGCCGTTTTCATCCTTGCAAGCCAAGTCGCCTGTATGAAGCCAACCGTCAGCATCAATAGCTTCGGCGGTAGCTTTAGGCATTTTGTAATAGCCCTTCATTATATTGTAACCACGTGCAACAAACTCGCCGTTTACACCCACAGGGCAATCTAAGCCTGTTTCAGGGTCAACAATTTTACATTCAACGTTAGCAAATGCGCTACCTACCGTTTCGGTACGAACTTCTAAGGAATCAAAATAACTGCTCATAGTACAACCGGGGGAAGCCTCGGTTTGACCGTAAACCGAAACAATTTCTTTCATATTCATAACTTCGGTGGCCTTTTTCATAAGGTCAGCAGGACAGTTTGCGCCTGCCATAATACCTACACGCATATATGAAAAATCGGTTTTCTCGAAATCGGGGTGATTCATCATAGCAATAAACATTGTAGGCACACCGTTAAAGGCGGTAATATGCTCATTATTTACACAAGAAAGCGAAGATTTAGCCGAGAAATACGGCATTGGGCACATCGTAGCGCCATGCGTCATAGAGGATGTCATAGAAAGTACCATACCGAAGCAATGGAACATAGGCACTTGAATCATCATTCTGTCAGCAGTGGAAAGCTCCATTTGGTCGCCAATGTATTTACCGTTGTTAACAACATTATAGTGTGTAAGCATTACACCCTTAGGAAATCCCGTAGTACCTGATGTATACTGCATATTACATACATCATCTTTATCTACAGCCGCTGCCATACGGTAAACCTCGGTTACAGGTACTTGACTTGACAACTCAATAGCTTCATTCCAAGTAAGACAACCCTTTTGCTTAAAGCCTACTGTAATTGCATTTCTAAGGAAAGGAAGGCGCTTGCTGTGAAGCGGAGTGCCTGCCTTCCTGGTTTCAAGCTCGGGGCAAAGCTCAGCAATAATATCACCGTAACGGCAATCCTTTGCACCCTCGGTCATAATTAAAGTATGAGTATCCGATTGTCTAAGCAAATACTCGATTTCGTGAATTTTATAAGCAGTATTTACAGTAACAAGCACTGCACCTAACTTTACGGTTGCCCAAAATGCAATATACCACTGCGGAACATTAGATGCCCATACTGCAACGTGAGTACCTGCCTTAACACCTAAAGCAATCAAGGTTCTAGCAAAGGTATCTACATCATCTCTGAACTCGCTATAGGTTCTTGTATAGTCAAGTGTAGTATATTTAAAAGCATATTGGTCAGGGAATTCCTCTACCATACGGTCAAGAACCTCTGAGAAGGTGCAGTCGATAAGGCGGTTCTTTTCCCAAACATATCTACCTGTATGAGCGCGGTTATAGTAAAGCGAATTATCGCTTTTAGAGGTGTCTCCCCACTGCTTCATATAGTTTACAAAGTGCGAGAAAATAATCTCCATATCGTCTAATTCTTTACACCAGTCAGGTGTCCACTCAAGCGATACAAAACCGTCAAAATTGATTGAGCAAAGACCCAACATCATATCTTCTATCGGCATTTCGCCTTCGCCGATTAAACAAAATTCGTTACCGTTTTCAGTTTTAACAGCATCCTTAATATGAACATGCTTTACATAAGCGCCTAAATTTTTAATTGTGGTTTCAGGTGTTTCATCTGCATCAAAATAGGTAGCATACATATCCCAAAGCGCAGCCAAATTATCGTGTGCAAAGCTATCAAGCAATTCGCAGAGCTTAGTGGTATTTGCAAAAATACCCGAAGTTTCAACCAAAATAACAATATTTTTTTGCTCGGCTGCGGGGAGCACTTTTTTTATAACTTCGCTTACAAAATCATAATTTTCTTCACCGTAAGCCTTTACTCTTACATAATTTATATGCAAATTAGAAGCAATTTCAATACATTTATTAATTTCGCTTATAATTTCACTCTCGCTATTGCTGTCTGCAAGATTGCAAATAGTATCAATACAAGGGATAGATAACTTCTTTTCATAAAGCTTTCTTACGGTTTTAGCAGCGGCATAATCGTGAAAAGCGCCGTCCTTATCGGTAAAAAGCTTGTTATGAATATTGTGAAGCTCAATACCCTGAAACTTTAAATCTTTTGCTGTTTCGCAAAAATCATCGAAGGTACTGTTATGCCAACCTTTTGTTGAAAAAGATAACTTCATTATTAAGCCTCCTCATAAACAATTTTGTTTACTGCATTGATATAAGCTTTTATACTTGCGGCAATAATGTCGGTAGAAATACCATTTCCTGAATAAAGCCTTCCGTCCTTACGAAGCTTTACTATAGCACTACCCATAGCGCCCTTACCTTCTGTTACAGAGTGAATTTGAAAATCGTCCAATTCGTAGTTACTGCCTAAAATCTGCTCTAAAGCATGGAATGCGGCGTCAATAGTACCATCACCTGCGCCAATGCCCTGTAAGGACTCTCCATCCTTTTCCAATGTAACCTGAGCGGTAGAGGTAATAATATTACCGCTGTTTACGACATAGTTTACAACCTTATATGTGGGCTCCACCTGTAAAGCTACGCTTGCTACAATTGCATCAAGCTCCTTGGCAGTTATGCGTTTTTTAGCGGCAACACGCAAAAATTCATCATAAACCTTTGCACCGTCGTCTTCGGACAAATCGTACCCAAGACCTAAAACTGCTTTAAGCACGGTTTCCTTATCGTCATTGGCATCTAACTCTAATTCGGTTTCGCCAAATTCGACAATATTCGACAAAGAGCTTTCGCCCTTAACATTATTGGTAATCCAAGTGATTTGGTTTATAATGCGGTTAAGCTCGGTAAATTTAACCGCCGACTCAAAGCCATAACTATTACCGCAATTTTTAACTATTCCCGCAAAGGTAGAAAGATTTGTAATACTGCCTTTTACACAGGTTTTAACTGTAGTAACACCGCCGCGTACAGCGATAATTGTATTAGCGGCAGCAAGACCGTTTTTGTCTTCACACATAACACCGCTATCAATTCCGTCAGCCATAAATTCTGCAACAAACTTACTAAATTCATCAGGCATCATCTCGGAAGTAGAGTCGCTGAAGGTTATAAGCTTAGCGCCCGACTCTTTTGCGGTAGCCACTGCTTCTTTTAAAAACTCCGATTCAGCTCTTGTAGCATCAATACCGCAAAATTCAACATCGCTTATCTTCTGCTTTGCATAAGCTACAGTTTCTTTTATAACTTCAAGCATTTTATTAGCTTTAATATGAAGTGAATATTCCATACCCACGCAAGAAAGCGGAAGCTCTACGCGAATACGGGGGTTTTTAGCGGTATTAAGCGCTGCAACCGCCCTATCTACATCAGCCTTATTTTGTACCTCTACCGAAATTACACCATTCTTTACAAAAGAAGCCATGGTTCTTATAAGTAAGGTATCAGCCTTTTCGTTTTCTATTTTAGGAAGTTCTATTGCATCTACGCCTAATCTTTCAAGTTGACGCGCAATTTCAACCTTTTCCTTAAAGCCTAAAGACGCATTCGAGAAAACCAGCGTTCTGTCTGCAATTTTAACTTTCATAATAAAACCTACTTTCTTAAATAAAAAATCCCTGAGAATGCAATATGCACTCTCAGGGACGAATATACTATTCGCGGTACCACCCTGTTTACCATATAAATATGGTCACTCAGTAAAGCTCCAACAAGCCTTTTGCCATGGTAACGGGGCATACCGTAGCAGCTTACTTTTACTTCAGCCGCTCTGCTCAGGAATGAGACTTAACTTAATATAAGTGTACCGCACTTGCACCAAACGGCGGCTCTCTTCACACCGAAACTAAGTAATAATTCCGTCAACGCATTTAACAACATTTTTTGTAATTATATCACTTGAAATTTCCTTTGTCAAGCATTATTTTATTTCATCTAAAACCGAAGCTAGCTTTTCAATACAGTCTTTACAAACATTATAGCCTGCATAGTCAGCACTCGGTCCTAAGCGGTGACAGAAAACACAGGTGGGTTGAAATTTACGAAGCACAATAGAATCATTTTCTAAGAAAATTTCAAAGCTATCCTTTTCGTTTTCAACCTTTAACTGATCTCTAAACTCTTTGGGAATTACTACCCTTCCCATTTTATCAACCTGTCTGATTACACCGTTGCCCATAGGTTATTTACCCCCTTAAGTTTCACAATGCAATTTTAACATACTTGACATAATTTGTCAACGCGTTATTTCTTAACCATTCTAGACCAAATAATTATACCTATTTGAAGTGGAACACCAAAAGTTAAAATATCCCATATATTAAATTTAAAAAGCTGAACTGCAAGGCATAAAAGCAAGCTCCATACAAGGAATGACAAAAACCAAAAGAGCCCCTTACATTTATTCCATATTGCATCAAAAACAATACCAACTATCAAGGAAACCGGTACTGCCCATGCAAAGCACATTGGATAAATAGACTTAGTGAAGATACGCAAAAACACAAACAATACCAAGGCGACAAGCCAAACCGCCAAAACGCTTAATAATGTTATATGAAGATACCTTCTCTTCATATCCACTGCTTCAATTTCACGCGGTTTAATTTTCTCTTCGCCTACAATACTGTCAAGGCTTACTTCATAAAACTGTGAAAGCTTATAAAAAACCTCTATTGGCGGCAGTGATTCGCCTTTTTCCCACTTAGAAACCGCCTTGTCTGAGTAATTAAGCTTTTCTGCCAATTCCGCTTGAGTAAGCTTACGCTTTTTTCTTAAAATCTGTAAATTTTTACCTATTATAAAATTCAAGTTTTCCATAAATCATTTCCTTTTAATAATATCGCCTAAAACGCCGATAATAATGTATAGCCAAAATCCGTTATGGGAGAGATTGTTTTGAGTTTAATACAATGCGCCGAAAACTGTAAATATCAAATTGACGGTTACTGCAATCTGGAAATGTGCAGTAATATAAATTCGCTTGATAAGGATTGTCCGTATTTTTTATCAAATTCACTTGATAAGCGACAGGGCCTGTCCCAAGGTGGAGACACCAATGAGCTCGATTGATTCGGGACAATTGCTTATCTGCTTTAAAGCGGATTTCGGAATAATGCATCTTGTAAAGCCTAAGCGCGCAGCTTCGGTAATTCTTGCTTCTGCACGCGGTACAGTTCTTATTTCACCTGAAAGACCTATTTCACCAAAAGCAATTGTTTTTTCGTCAATCGGAATATCCCTAAGCCCAGATACCAGCGCCATTGCCACCGCCAAATCTGCGGCAGGCTCATCTAAACGCATACCGCCTACAATGTTAACATAGGTATCTAAATTAGAGAAATAAATACCCATTCGTTTTTCAAGCACCGCAAGCAATAAATTAAGGCGGTTATAATCGTAGCCTGTAGCAGTTCTTCTTGGATTGCCAAAACCTGTAGCAGTAACAAGCCCTTGCACCTCCGCCAAAATAGAGCGTGTGCCCTCTAAAACGCAGGTTATACAGTCACCTGAAACATCAGTAAGTCTGCCTGATAATAACATAGACGAAGGATTTTCAACTTCACGCAGTCCGCTTTCATTCATTTCAAAAACGCCTATTTCATTAGTAGAGCCAAAACGGTTTTTAATTGCGCGCAAAATACGGTAAGATTGGTTTCGCTCACCTTCAAAATACAAAACTGTATCAACAATATGCTCTAATACCTTGGGACCTGCAATATCCCCACCCTTGTTGACATGACCAACAATAAAAATCGGAATATCTAAACTTTTACAGGTTCTAAGCAGTAAATTAGTGGTTTCTCTTACCTGAACGATACTGCCCGCAGTAGACGAAAGCTCGGATATTTGCATTGTTTGTATAGAATCTATCATAACAATTTGCGGTTTAGAAGAAAGTATATAATTATTTACAATCTGCGAATCTGTTTCGGTCATAACCGTAATATTATCGCTTTCAACGCCTAAACGGTTGGCGCGCATTTTAATTTGTATTGCCGATTCTTCACCCGAAACGTATAAGATATTAAGCTTATTTTGAAGAGCATTGCATATTTGCAAAAGAATAGTAGATTTACCAATACCTGGGTCACCGCTTAAAAGCACACCCGAGCCCTTTACAATACCACCGCCTAAAACGCGGTCAAGCTCTTTGATACCTGTAACAAAACGTTGCTCGTCGGTAGCATCTATTTTAGATAACGGCTTTACCGATAAAGTAGACGGCATAACACTCGCCGTTTTAGCCGAGGCTACGGGCATACGAACATCTTCTTCCAATGTACTCCAGCTATTGCAGGAGGGGCACTTACCCATCCATTTTGGAGTCTCGTATCCGCATTCACGGCACACATATACTGTTTTAGATTTAGCCGCCATTACTTTTCTCCTTGAATTCCTCAAATTCCTTTTATTGATCGAAAATACTCTAAAATTCCGCAATATACACTAAATGCCATTTGGTTTTGATATTTTGTGTCTTTAAGTTTTTGCAGTTCTTCCCTGTTACTTAAAAAACCGCACTCAACCAAAACGGCGGGGATAGTTGCATTGTGTAAAAGATATGTACTGCTTGTAGCCTTTTTGTTTACACGCATATTATCGTGCTGAATAAGGCCTACAATCGAGTGCTGAATATAGTCCCCCAAAGCCTTTGCTTTATCGTTATCGCTATAAAAAACCTGCGAGCCAAAGGCAGATGAAGTGGTGAACTTATTAAGATGTATGCTTACAAAAACAGCATCGGGATAATCCTGCATCAGCTGTAGCCTGTTTTTAAGGTCGTTTCTTTTATTAAAGGCATTTTCGGAAGCTTCATTATCATCGGTAGAAACATCCGCTTGCCTTGTCATTATAACACAAAAACCGCTTTGTTTCAATAGTTTAGAAATTATTAACGAAATATTTAAATTTATATTTTTTTCAACCGTTCCGTCTTCTGCCACCGCTCCGCCGTCAAACCCACCGTGTCCTGCATCAATAATAATAGTAGGCTGTGTACTGTAGCTACCGCTTGTCTGTATATAACCTTGGTCTAATTTTACTCCTATATATAAGCCAACCGCCAAAATCAATGCCGATAAAAACACTGCAAACCCTCTTTTTAGCACAAATACCACCCTTAGATTATATATACTAAAAATTATGCTTTCACACAGTTTGTTAGAACATTCCACAGTTTATTTCTCGCTTTCTTTGGTCTTCGCCGCGCCTCATAAATTTCTGCATAATATTAGGGTTTTGGGCAAGCACCATAGAGAAACCAACAGGCATTTCATCTTGTTTCATTATTTTTCCTTCAAAAAATATTTTATTCTCTTAGTAAAACGCTATACTTTCCAAGTTTCACATATTGAGTAATCTTAATGTAAATAATAATAAAAAATCATAAGGAGAGTAGTATGGCAAACAAATCTGAAATTTTTAAAAATCGGCAAACATATCCGATTAGTCTGCCCGCGATAAATGAAAACGGTTGTTATGAAATTAGGCTCGAAAGCATCGGAGGTTTAGGAGCAAATCTTTGCGGAAAACTTCTCGGCGAACTCGGTGCTGCCTATTTAGGACTAAATGCTGCGGCATTTTCAAGCTATGGATCAGAAAAGCGGGGTTCACCTGTTAAATCTTATGTGCGTTGGAGTGCACCGCAGTATGATATTTTGCATAATAGCCCTATTGAGCGTCCTCATCTTTTGGTGTTGTTCCACCATGCACTTTCAAAAACTCTTCCTGTCACCGCAGGTGTGGATGAAAATTGCACACTTGTTGTTAATACCGCTTTAGATCCTGAGAAAATTCGCAACGATCTTCATCTATATGCAGGAACAGTATGTTGTGTAAATGCCTTGGAGTTGGCACTTGATAGCAAGAGTCGAATTAATATGGTTATGTTAGGTGCTGTTGCTAAAGCATCGGGTTTTATTCCCATTGAGGCTGTAAAAGAGTTAGTTACCGACACACTGGGCAAAAAATATCCCACAATGCTTGAAAGCAACCTTAAAGGTATAGAATTAGGCTTCAATAATGTAACAAGTCAAACCTTTTTACCCGACCAACATTTTCAAAAGGTAGAATATCGTGAAATTCGCAGTAAATGGGGATATAAGAATGCACCGCTCGGCGGTGCTAATACGCATTTTGGCAGTACTGTATCTAACGATTTATCACCTTCAAGAGAAGGGTTTATTCCCCTATTCTTACCCGAAAAATGTATTCATTGCGGTCTTTGTGACACAACCTGTCCCGATATGGTGTTTCAGTTTACTAATGGTGAATACAAAGGTAAACCTACTATGATGAACAGAGGTCTTGATTATCATCACTGTAAAGGATGTCTAAGATGTGTTGATGTCTGTCCTACAGGCGCTTTGGTCACAGGCAAAGAAAACGAGCACCCTGATAAAAAGTGGTTTGTACGCAATAAAGACCTGATAACAGAGAATCTTGATTTTGAACCCCAAGGTGCTGACCCTTGGATAACGAGTGAATCCTATTTAGATGAAAAACGTGTAGACGGAGGTCTTATGTAAAATGAAAACAGCAAAACAAAAGCTATTATTTGAAAGCGGTAACGAGCTTGCCGCCTATGCCGCAAAGCAGATAAATTATCACGTAATGGGTTATTATCCCATCACTCCGTCCACACAAATTGCGGAATTTTTAGACCAAATGGGTGCAGACGGAGAACATTCTATTGCTCTAATACCCGCAGAGGGCGAACACAGTGCCGCAGGTATCTGTTATGGTGCGTCAACAGGCGGTGGTAGAGTTTTTAACGCAACCTCTGCAAACGGACTTTTATACGCGCTTGAACAACTGCCTGTACAGTCGGGCACACGTCTTCCTATGGTGCTTAATATAGCCTGCCGTACCGTTTCGGGTCCCCTTTCAATAAAAGGTGACCACAGCGATATTATGTATACACTTAATACAGGTTGGATTATTCTATTTGCGGACTCACCGCAGGAGGTATATGACTGCAATATTTGTGCTATTAAAATTGCGGAAAAACTAAGAATGCCCGTTATTGTTGCGTTTGACGGCTTTTTTACCAGCCATCAAAAGCGTAACTGCTATGTATTCGCGGATGACCAAGCCGTGCAAAATTTTATCGGTCCTATAAGTATCGATAATACTTCGTTAAATCCCAAACAGCCTGTTACCATTGGCTCATATATGAATGAGCCTGATTTGATGAATAACAAATATCAACTTCATTTGGCAATGGAAAAGGCGCGCACCGTAATTCCTGAAATATTTGCTGAATATGAGCAGTTATCGGGAAGAAAACTATCAGCGCTAAAATCCTATCAAACCGATGATGCCGACGTTTTGTTATTTGTTTTGGGCTCGGCATACCTTACTGCTAAAGCGGCAGTGGACAAACTGAGAGACGAGGGCAAAAAAGTAGGTGTATTTACTCTTGGTGCACTTCGCCCTTTTCCGTCTGAACAAATTGCCGATTTATGCAAAAACGCACAAACAATTCTTATCGCCGACCGACAGGATAGCTACGGTGGAGGCGGCGGTAATATGTCATTAGAGATACGCGCAGCTTTACAGCAAAAGGGATTGACCGCTAAAGTTATCAGCCGTATATACGGTCTTGGCGGACGCGACTTTTTCGAGCGCGATGCAATAGAGCTATTTAATTTTTGCTATGATGAAAATAGCCCGAACTTCGATTATTTTGGCACTTATCCCGGAGAAGCTGATTTTAACCCCAAACCGTATTTTGAGCCTATTACTGATAACCAATCTCCTGCTCTAATTTCTTTTACCGAAGAAGACGGAAAGGTAACCGTGAAAGGTGCTACAGTCCGTGATACCACGGCAAGACCAAAACGATTAGCACCTGGCCACGGTGCTTGTCCAGGTTGCGGAATACCGGTCAATGTTAATCTGCTTCTTCGGGGAATTGAAGGGAATGTTGTTTTACTGTTTCAAACAGGCTGCGGCATGGTGGTTACAACAGGATATCCGAAAACTTCTTTTAAAGTTCCCTATGTGCACAACTTATTCCAAAACGGTGCCGCAACCTTAGCAGGTCTTTCAAAAATGTATCACAAAATGCAGGAACGCGGCGAGCTTCCAAAGGGCGATATCACATTTATTATGGTCAGCGGTGACGGCGGTATGGATATCGGTATGGGCTCAGCTCTCGGCACTGCTCTAAGAAACGACCCTGTTATTCTTTTTGAATATGACAACGGCGGTTATATGAATACAGGCTATCAGCTATCCTATTCAACACCCATGGGTGCTAAAAGCGCAACCTCTCACCTTGGAGAAAAACAGTGGGGTAAAAGCTTTTTTAATAAGGATATGCCACGCATTATGGCGGCTACAGGTATGCCTTATGTAGCTACTGCCGCCGAAAGTGAGCCGAACGATTTTATTAAGAAAGCGGCAAAGGCACAGTATTACGCAAAAAATTACGGAACTGCCTATATCAAGTGTTTATCTGCTTGTCCTCTTAACTGGGGTGACAAGCCAAATACCGAACGAAAGGTTATTTCCGCCGCAGTAAACAGCTGTTATTTTCCACTATATGAAGTGGAACAGGGACACACCTCCCTTTCCTTTAACCCCGAAGCAAAGGGCACAAAGATTCCTGTAGAGGATTGGCTTAAAATGATGGGAAGAACAAAGCATTTGTGTGGGGAAGCTTACGCAGAAATTAGAAATACGATTCAGCAAGAGATTGACCGCCGTTGGAAGCGCTTGAAGGCTCTGTCTGAACATCCCGAATTGTAACGGAGGTAATAAATTGAGCAACCGATTACAATACGAAACCAGTCCGTATCTTTTACAGCACAAGGAAAATCCTGTAGATTGGTATCCTTGGTGTGATGAAGCGTTCCATCGCGCAAAAGGCGAGGATAAACCTATCTTTTTGAGCATAGGCTACAGTGCTTGTCATTGGTGCCATGTGTTAGCTCACGAAAGCTTTGAGGATAATGAAATAGCCGAAATTTTAAACCTCCATTTTATATCTATAAAGGTTGATAAGGAAGAACGCCCCGACATCGACAGCGTTTATATGTCGGTATGTCAGGCGTTTACGGGAAGTGGCGGTTGGCCTACAAGCATTTTTATGACCGCGGATCAAAAGCCGTTCTTTGCAGGAACCTATTTTCCAAAAACATCCCATAGCGGAATAATTGGTTTTAAAGAACTGCTTATTGCCATATACACAGCTTGGGAAAATGATAGAGTTTCGTTGCTTGAGCAATCAAATAAGATTATCAGTCATTTAAATCATACCAATAAAAATATCGGCAATGCAGAAATAGACTTAACCCACTCTGCTGTGTCTGTTTATAAGAAAATTTATGATGAAAAATACGGTGGTTTTGGTCATGCACCCAAATTTCCAACACCGCATAATATTCTTTTCTTACTTTCCTACTACGAACGGTATAAAGATAAAACCTGTTTGCAAATGGCGGAAGACACACTTTTTGGGATGTACCGCGGCGGTATGTTTGATCATATCGGTTTTGGCTTCTGCCGATATTCGACAGATAAAAAATTTCTTGTTCCCCACTTTGAAAAAATGCTGTATGACAATGCATTACTGATACTTGCTTACTGCAAGGCATACTCTGTAACAAATAACGGTTTATACCTTGAAATTGCCGAGAAAACAGCCGATTATATTTTGCGTGAAATGACATCAAAGGACGGCGGATTTTTCAGCGCACAAGATGCCGATAGCGAGGGCGAAGAAGGAAAATATTATCTGTTCACGCGCGATGAGATTATTGAAGCTTTGGGCAAAGCAGACGGAGAGAAATTTAACAGACATTTTGATATAACAAGTACAGGGAATTTTGAGGGAAAGAGTATTCCCAATTTGCTTAACAGCGACCCTAATGATAAATCATTTGAAACGTTTTTACCCAAGCTACAACAGTTTAGAAAAAATCGGTATTCACTTCATTTGGATGATAAGGTTTTGACCTCTTGGAACTCGCTTATGATAGCCGCCATGTGCGAATTATATCTTGTGAGCAAAAAAGATATTTATCTAAGCACGGCGCAAAAAGCAAACGAATATATAAATACACATTTATGTGAAAATAATACACTATTTGTTAGCTTCCGCGAGAAAAGGCGTGGTGTAAACAGTTTTCTGGATGATTATGCAAGCTATATTTTCGCTCAGCTTAGTTTATATAGAAGCACTTTAGATAGCAAATATTTAGACCATGCAAAGCAGATGTGTGATAAAGTAATATCTGATTTTGGGGATACTACGGGCGGATTCTATTTGTACAGTAATCAAAGTGAAGAACTAATACTACGGCCGAAGGAAACCTATGACGGTGCTATTCCAAGCGGCAATTCGCTAATGGCATATAATCTTGTAAAACTATATAACTTAACATTATATGATAAATTTAACCATTTAGCAAAGCAGCAGTTAGATTTCATAGCACAAGAAGCCAATTCTTCCCCAACTAACCATGCAATGTTTTTAGCAGCGCTTTTAGAATATAACGAGCCGCCAATAAAGGTTACTATTGTTGCTAATGATAAAACCGATACTAAAAGTTTACCTTTAGCTTTTCCCACAGATGCAATAATCAATCTCTTAACAAAACCCACAGAAGAATATTCTATTAAAAACGGCATGACCACTTACTATGTGTGTAAAGGACATAGCTGTATGCCACCCACCAATAATTTGAATGAAATAATAAATACAGACAAACACTAAAAACTGAAAGGAGATACATCTATGAATGACGATAAAAAAACCGAACAAAAGCCAGTGCCTGAGATAAAAGAAGATAAAAAACCAATTAAACCGGGTGAAATAATAGGCAAAATTGATGTTCACGATACGCGTGAGCGCAGAGACGGACCAGGCGGCAATTAGATAAAAACACTGCCAATTTTCTTTTTAGCACAAATACCACCCTTAAATTATATATACTAAAAATTATGCGGCCATGTGGTTTATTATACCCACATAAAACAAACATACCATCGGTAAACCGATGGTATGTTTTAATCTTAAAGCGTTAATTTATTTAATTAATAACCAACCTTTTCCCAACAATCAAAGGGAGCTGCCAATTCTTCGCTAACATATACCTGTGTTTTCATAAGCTGAAGCATTGAACTTGGTACTAAAGGTGTAACAGGTCCGTGAAGAACAAGTCTTGATGTCATTCTTTGCCAAGATGAGAAAGTACCGTTTGTCATAAGTGCGTGAACTTCAATTCTTTCTCTTGCATTTTTAACATCAACAGGGCCGATTGTAGCGGCCATAGGCGGTACATCAGCAACATAACCCGATTGACCGAATACACCGTGAAGTGAATTTTGAGCAACGGTTAACGGATGAAGCTTTACAATTCTGGCATCCATATTTAACCATTCTTCAATGTCGTATTCACCATTCTTCATGCCGGGCATAAACTCAGGAACAGGGTCTATAAATGCCATATGACCTGTCCATCCGGGTGATGAACTACAAATATCTGCGCCACCTTCACCGCAATCGGTAATCATCTTAGAATAGTCTTTAATATTTTTGTTTGTGGGGTAGTGTACATTTTCTAAAGGCATACGAAGCTTTTCGTCAATTTGGAAAACAAAATACTTAAGCATTGAATGTGCAAATCCTGCCTTGTATGTTTCGGGGGCAATGTTTCCTTGGTCGTCTGCCCATTCATCCATTGCGAAAATATGAACTTTTCTACAATCCACCTTGAAATAGTTAATAAGCTGAGCTAGCGGAATGTATGTATCTGGCTCGGGATTTCCTAAAATAAGTGTAATTTTTCTATTATTTTCAGATGCTTCTTTAATACGCGAAAATAAGGTTGCAATAAGTACAGGATGTGGATTCATCATAACCTTGATATTAAAATCGGGGTTGTGATGCTTCTCCAAATCCGTACCACTTATTTTACGAAGCTTTTCGCAAAGCTCTCTATCCTTAAATGGAACATAGTCACCTGGAATGAAATTAAAATCGGTTGCGGGCTCAAGAATAATTTTGCTCATTTTAAAAATCTCCTTTTAATTTATAATATTTATTTTGAAAATATAAACTTTGTGCTGCCATCATCGTTATAATAAATTAATTCAAACGAAAAACCGCTCTCTTTAGCGATAGCAGCATATAAGGTACGGGTTTGCTCAATATAATATTCGCTGGGCTTTTGGTTAAGAGTATGCATATATTCTATAACCGGACTTTTATCTATTGTAACCTCCAAAGCATTATCATTTAAGTTTGTATGCAAAAGTTCGGATGCTTCTTCAATTTCGTAAAGCTTCTCCAACCACTCCTTTAAAGCAACAAGTCCTTTTGCTTTAAAATCGGCTATTTGCGGTGAATAGAAATTGATAACAAAATTTGTTAAAAAATCTATAGCCCAATCTCTACCGTATTTGTCGCCACAATATTTTATTGCGTGATCGCCAATAAGGTGAAAATCGCGGTGAAGATACTTGTTATCTTCACTTTTCATATCAATGACTATACACTCATCAGTAAGCTTTGTGTAATCAAAATCGGGACGATGCCCTTTTTCATAGTAAAGCTCGGTACACATAGCTTTGTCTATCATGCTATGGTCCATTTCATACTCTATATCGTAATCCTTAAGTATTCTTGAGTATATAACGTTGCAATGCTCACAGTAATTATGATACGGCTCAATATGCTTCAAAGAATTAAGCATACCCTTTGAAGGACAATGACGCATAACCGAATAGGTATACTTTTTTACAGGGTTGCAAATCATATACAAATCACACGCTTCTTCAGTAAGGGTGTGTCCCCAATAAGCACGAGCTCCCTCGTATCCGCCATACTTTTCACAATTATACGCTAAAGAGTTAGGATTTGTTTTATCCCCTATACTTGTGTCCGATAGGTGTACCCAATAATCCATAACGGCCTTTTCGCCGCCCTTAGCTTCCAAGAACTTAAAAAACTCACTGTATAGCGGTATAAATTCCGTACACGAAATCATTATATTTCCCCTATTTCTTCCATTAAGTTTTTAAGTATAGGTTTTACTTCTTCTCTTAACGGCGAACAAACGTCATAATGGAAATAACCGTCACAACCCAAAAGATTCATACAATATGTAAATGATGGCATAATGTCACATTCAAGCATAGTATCTCTTAACTTTAAGATATTATCTAAATACTTTCTTGCCGCCTTGTAGTCACCCTTTTCATTCGCATCAACTATTTTTTTGCCGTTTTTAGGGCAACAAGAGAACATACCGTCAAGACTTTTAGCAATACCCATCATACGACCGTAATCAAAAGTATCAAGACCGCTATAAAGACATTCAAAATCACTATCCGGATAAAACCTTTCGATACCTTTTATAAGTTGCCAATCGGGTGTTTTCATACCTTTAATATTTGGGTGGCTAATAAGCTTATCCATCATAGGTAATGTAATTTTAAAGCTTGTGATAATAGCGTGGTCATACATATAAATCGGATAGGGAGAAATATCCGCAACCCTTGTATAAAAGTTTATTGCCTCTTGCTCGGTTACAGGGTCATAAAAAGGAACGGTTAATACAATACCGTCAATATCGCAACCTTTTATAAGATTGATTTTTTCCATAACCTTTACTATAGAGGTATCCATAGCGCCTACAAAAAGCGGAATTCTTTTTTTGTTTGCTTTAACCGCAGTGTATACAGCTTCTTTGAATGTGGCGTTTTTTAAATTTGCACCCGCGCCCATAGTACCCATAAGCAAAAGACCTGCAGCGCCTTCGGTAATTTGTTGTTCAATGTGTAACGCCAATGAATCAGCTACAAGGTCACCTTTGTCATCTATAGGTGTACCTAAGGCTGTATAAAAACCATTTGCCAATTTCATTTGTACCGCCTCCGTTTTATTTTTTTAACTGTTATAATTATAATTTAAGTTATGACCGATTTCTATATATAATCGGACAATATTCGCAATTTATGTCTGTTTTAAGTAATTTTTTTCGGTATTAGGGTTTACTTTTAAATCTAACAATGCTATAATTCCTTTAAAGAGGATTGTAATTATGGAAAATAAAAACAAACAGATTTTCAGCGATATTAAATCATACGAATATAGTTTTACTTACGGAAATTCGCTTTTTACTTTTATTGCGGATGATAACTTCCAATATCCAAACTATTCCTACGATGAGGCAACCGGTATATCTGATAGCATTGTGCACTTTCATAAGCATTATGAAATTTTCTACGTGTACGAAGGTGAAATTATACTACAATTAGAAAATCAGATAAAAACACTTGGTGTGGGAGAGTTGCTGATTGTATCACCCGAATATTTTCATAAGGTTGTCAGTAGCGATAAAGGCAAAAGCTTTATTCTTAATTTTGTAATAAACAAATCTAAAGAGAAGACCGATTTTAAGGTTTATTCCACCTTAAAAAAAGTACTCTCGACAGACTATCTTTATCTAGCAAATGCCGATATACTATATACCCCGTTAAAAGCAATTCTAGATAATATTACAACTGATGATACTTCGGATATTTGGCTAAACCTTTACGAATTTGTCACAAATTTCTTAAGGCTTATAAAAAATCACTATCCCTTATCAGAAAATAAATCCTCATTAAATTCTAAAATTAAAAGAGACCACAAATTACACCTACTGCTTAACAATGGCTATCACACAGATTTATCTATTGAATCTGTCGCAAAAACACTACATTTAAGCACGCGTCAAACCAATAGAATAATTCATAAAAACTATAACTGCGGTTTTAGAGAAATAATCCGCACTCTTCGTATGAATCAAGCCGCAATATTACTCACCAATAGCGATATGAATATAACCGACATAGCACAATGTGTTGGTTATTCTTCAATATGCGGATTTTATACTGCTTTTTCGCAATATTACAATCAGAAACCATCTGATTACAGAAAAAAACATTTTGAAAGGAAAAGTAATTTAAAATGAATAATTTAAAGGTTGGTTTCTCTCAAGTTAATATAAATCCCTCACTCGGCGACCCTGTTGCAGGATATTTTGTACCAAGGTTCGGCAAAGGATTTTTGGATGATTTAACAATATCTACAATACTCCTGACTTGCGAAGAAACCAAAATCGCCTTAATCAGTATTGATATAGTCGGTTTTACCAAGGAATTTTATAAAAATGTTTGTGAAGAGATAGAAAAAGCCACAAATATCCCTAAAGAAAATATTTTTATGTCGGCTACCCATACCCATACAGGCGCTTTTGTCACACCCGACAGTACTTTTTCGGGCGACCAAAAAATCCTTGAAGAATATGCCGAGTTTGTGACAAGCCGTTTAATTGAAAGCGTAGCAATAGCAAAACAAGATATTAAACCCGCAAAAATGGGCTTTATTACAGGTTATGCACCCGAAAGAGTTGCATATATAAGGCTTTATAAAATGAAAGACGGCACTACTATGACCTGCCCGCCCATTGATGACCCTAATATTGATCATCCTTTGGGTGAATTAGACCAACGGGTAAATGTTGTTCGCTTTGATAGAGAAGATGCGCCCAATATAGTTTTAGTAAACTACGGGCTTCACGCAGACACAACTAACGGCGAGCTATTCTCTGCCGATTGGCCGCATTGGCTAAGAGTAACGCTTGATAAAGCGCTTGACGGTGTAAAATGCGTATTCTTTAACGGTGCCGAGGGTGACGTTGGAAGCACTAACGTACACCCCACAGGCGGTGATATGAACGATACCGATATTAGCTTTGATAACGAAATGAAAAGTCCCGGAATGGCACGCTTTGTAGGGCGCGCAATAGCGGGCAGTGTATTACAGGTTTACGACAAAGCCGAATATATTGACGTCGAAAATATTGATATTCTTCATAAGACTATCCGCGTGCCGTCAAATATGCCCAAAAAGCACGAAATACCACTTGCTAAAAAGTATAAAGAATTGCACGAAAGTGGCAGAGATGATGAGATTCCTTTTGAAGCGATGGAATTAACAACCGTAGTTGCCGAAGCTATTCGTATTTGCGACCTCCAGAACGGTCCCGAATTTTTTGAAATTGAACTCACAGGTGTCAAAATTGGTGATATTGCGATGTTAGGAATCCCGGGTGAGCCATTTACCGATATTGGCGTACAAATTAAAAAAGCTCCCGGCTATAAAATGATTATGCCGTGTTCTTTAACATGCGGAGATATGGGATACTTCCCTACAAAACCCGCTTTTGACGCAGGCGGTTACGAAGCTCGTTCTTCATTATATAAACCTTGTATTGCCGAAAAAATAGTTAAGGGCAGTGTCGAATTATTAGAAAGTATGAAATAAAATTAACGGAGATAACTTTTTTTAAGTTATCTCCGTTTTAATCTACTTATTTTTAGATTGTGCCACAAGCTCGTAGGTTTGGTCGCACATAGATGCCACTTGGGGCGAATGACTTACAAGTATAACGCATCTTCCCTCTTGGGTTAACTTGCGTAAAATTTGCATGATTTCATTTTGCGTATCGCCGTCAAGGTTGCCTGTGGGCTCATCCGCAAGAATTATATCGGGGTTGTGTGACAATGCACGAGCAATTGCTACACGCTGTTGCTGACCGCCAGAAAGCTTTAGCACCCTACGATTAACCTCTTCGCTATCAAGACCTACGCTACTTAAAATTTCTAAAGCTCTTTCACGTTTTTTAATACCTTTTACCTTAGCAATATCCATTGAAAGCACAACATTTTCTAAAGCGGTAAATTTAGTAATAAGGTTGTAACTTTGGAATACAACGCCAATGCATTTACTTCTAAAGTTATATTTGTTTATTTTTTTAATATTCTTACCATTATAAAGTATTGTACCGCTATCGGGGCTTGCAAGACCCGATAAAACTGAAAGTAAGGTTGTTTTTCCTGCACCGGATTTTCCCATAATGCAGTACATCTTCCCCTTTTCAAAATCGAGAGAAAGGTCCTTTAATACAGGTGTTTTTCCGTATGAAAAACAAATATTGTTTAATGTTAAAACTGACATACCCGCTCTCCTCCTTTAATCTCGATTAGCCAAAATTTTAAGCGGATCATATCTCATTACAAAAAGCACTCCTACTCCACCTGCTACGATGGTCAAAAGTACCGCTATACCAAGCATTTGTAGTACTACCGTAAAATTCATAGCCGAATTGATTTCACTTACATAATTTGCGGCTTTTTCACCAAACATATTTTCAATGCCTTTAAAATTACCGTTATCGGGAGGGGTCATACTACCACCGCCAAAGTTTCCGCTAGGTAAATTTGGGCGCTCCCCTCGTCCAAAGTTTTCTTCTACTTTTACAGATTCACTTTGAGCAGAGGCTATTTGATTTTCCAAAAGCGCATTGGTAACAGGAACAGAACTAACACCGCCTATTACTACACCTAACATTACGGCAACTAATGTAATAGCAAAGGCCTCAATTAAAAACTGTTTTGCAACATTTATTTTTTTCATACCTATTGCCATAAGTACGCCTATTTCATATTTACGCTCGCGAACATTAAATATATTAAGCACTATTAAAATAACTGCGCCGATAACCAATATTACAATTAAAAACCATCCTGCCATCGTGCTTAAGGTGTTAAGCGGAACAAGACTGTTTTCGAAATTAGAAACATCTTGCGAAGAAATTTTATAACTATCATCTAAACCAAGGTTACGAGCCTCTTCTTCAAAATTATTATAACTTTCTACATCGCTAAAAACATAAGTTGGAGAAAACGAGCTTGTAACCGCTGTTTCATATTCTCTGCCTGTAGTTTCATCCGTTACAGTAGTAGATACCTTTTCGGAAGCAGCTATTATACTCTCAAGAGCTGTAGCACTCATATAAATTTTATTGGCAGGGTCGCTTCCGGGCGCTCTTTGAAAGCCGTCATTTGAGCTTGAATCCTTATAAATACCCACCACATAAAGAGTATATTCTTCATCCTCATCATTAGGATTAGTAAGCTTAATAGCTCTGCCTATTCCTAAATCGTTATATGTTGCAAGCTCTTCAGAAATTATACAATCGTAAACTTTAGTACCTTCTTCAAAAACCGAGCCTTTTGTTATAGTAGCAGTACCTCTTACAAAATCAGTCATAGCAGCATCAGAGCTATAGCCTATAACGGTAAAATCTCCGTTATTCATTTGCTTTCCGCCAAGTCCGCCAAAGCCACCGAATCCACCAAAACCGCCGCCAAAGTTTACATTCGGGCGTTTGTTATCGGAATCAGAATCGGTTTCGCTTTCGGTATCGGTACTAACGGGCGAAAAATCATCATTGCCGTTAAATGACGCCGTCATAGAGTAATAAAAATCTTCTACCGACTCCGCTTTTGCATATTTTTCATATTCGCTAAAAGAAAGGTCGTTAGTTTCACCTATTCTTTCGGCAAATTGCTCCTTATCAAAACCACCTTCACTTCCGTTTAATTCCCCCATCATAGACTGACGGTCAAAAGAAATGGTAGCTGTGATATTCATCCCGGACATTGTTTCTTCCTTTGTATTTTGCGCCGCTTGGCGAATAGAAAGACCTATGCAAGCAGAAACAGCAATTACAAAAACAATAATTCCAATAAGTATATTGCGCCCTAATGAACGGCCAATACACCTAAAGGAATTTTTAATAATGTACATAAGGTTTTTTCCTTTCGATAAATTTTATATAATTTTACCACGGTACTTTTAATATAAAATTTATATTTTATAAATAATTTGTAAACAAAAATCCCAAAGCAAGTAAAATCACTTTGGGACTTTGTTTTAAATTTCAGGTTCAAAGCACGGCATTAGTTCAAGCTTAAAACGACTGTTCTTATGCATTCTATCTATTTTTTCCTTTGATGCAGCATCATCACAAACACCTGTACGGATATATTTATCAAGTGTTGCATAAGTAAAACCTAGGTTTTCTTCATCGGTTTTTCCGCAAAGCCCATCAATAGGTGTTTTTTCAATAAGATTTATAGGTAAATTAAGCAACTTTCCTAATTGTTTAATCTCTGCAACAGTAAGTTTTGAAAGCGGGCTAAAATCACCTGCCGCGTCACCATATCTAGTTGAATAACCAACATAATCCTCTGAAAGATTACAGGTATTTGCCACTCTGCCGTTATTGGATTGGCTTATAGCGTAGAGTGCTGCCATACGTATCCTTGGCGGTAAATTTATTCTTGTTTGGGAAGTTAGCTCTATCTCCTGCGGCATTGCGCCAAGCATTGCGTCAAGCGTATCCTTAATATTGACAGTATAATGCTTTATTCCTAGATGCTCTACAAGCTGCTGTGCACAGTCTATATCATGTTGTACACCACAGGGCATAAGTACACCGATTACTCTTTCTTTTCCTAGTGCTTCTACACAAAGTGCCGCCACAACCGAGCTATCCTTACCGCCCGAAATACCCACTACTGCGTTACAATCTTTCCCGTTTTTCTCGAAAAAATCTTTAATCCACAAAACACAGTCTCTTCTAATTTTTTCAATATCAAGCATTTTTAACACCCGCGTAAATATATTTTTTATCGTAGATTATATTATATCACATCATATGGCTTTTTTCTATGTATTTTTAAAAAAACAATGTAAAAAACCAATGAAAACCTCGGTAATTTTAGAGATTTTCTAAATTTACCGAGGTTTCATATATTTTATTGCCCTAATTTATTTAAGTTTATTCAAGATTTCGTTTTGCTCTTTAACCCATTGTTTATTAACACCGCTGTTAGAGTCAATAAAGCTTTTAACCTGGGCACCTGTGCAACGAGAGAGAGAATTAATCTCACCTTCGCCCCTTACATTAGGTGACTCATATCCCCAGTCAATAACCTTATTAGGCTGATTCATACACCAGTTATATACTTCAAGGTTCTGCTTGTTACCGAAGTATGTATCTAATGTGTAGTTAGCACCGTCAAGGAAGTACCTTAAGAAGTAAGGAACTGCTTCCGGATTGCTAGCGCCCTTAGGAATACCGTATGCTTCAATTTCGCCATAACCTTGATAATACTTATTGCCTGTACGTTCCGGCATAGGAACAAAGTAAAGAGTCTTATTAGCCTTAAAATCGCCGAAGTAAGAATTCTTATTTCTTGCATGTACAGTAGTGCCTGTATAGAACAATGCATCGTTAGCGTTAAATGTTTCCTGACGGCCAAAACCAAAAATCTTATCTTTGTTGTAAAGGTCGCCTAATTCTTGGTGAATCTTTAACCATTCAGGAGTATTCCAGTTACTTGCCATCATTTTTCCGTTATAGTAAATATTCCTTAAGCCTAAAGTAGAGAAGAATGATGTTACAGAACCTTCACCAACAACACCGAATGACAAGCCGTCATCCTTGGCGTCTTCACACATTTCAAGAAGTTTCTTCCAGTTCCATTTACCTGCTTTCCAAAGCTTATAGGGGTCTTCATAGTTGTATTTATCAATTAAAGCTTTGTTATAGAACATTACAAATACACCTGAAATATGTGTGTTCTGTAATGTTGTACCGTATGTCTTTCCGCCAAAGGTTAGGTTCTTCATCATATTTTGATCCCAAGCTTCGTCAGTAAAGTCATACTTAGAAACTGAAAGGGGCTGCATATTTTGAACGAAGGTTAAATCAGCATAACCGATACGAGCCATATCAGGAATATTTTCACCTGCAGCAATTATAGCAGGAAGCTTTGTGAAGTATGTAGAATAAGAAACTGTATTCCAAGTAACCTGAATACCTGTTTGCTTTTTGAAGGCTTCCATAACAGCAGGAGCGCCCGTGTACTCGGTAGCAGGGTTCCAGTTATACATA
>JAFQOJ010000041.1 GCA_017403265.1 Clostridia bacterium | reverse complement strand
CATCGAATATAAGCTTGCAGACTACGTTAAGAGCTTCCCGCGCTTCGGTATTGAGTTTGGTGTAGATAAGGCACATGGAAACTTCTCTTATGCAGGTTTCGGTCCGAGTGAAAGCTATGTAGATAAGCATGTTGCTTGCGAGTACGGTTATTACGTAAGTTCTGCGGAAGAAAATTACGAATATGAGTACATTCGTCCGCAGGAATCCGGTAGCCACTACGCTTGTAAGTATCTGGCGGTAAAAGATTTGTTCAAGGTTACAGCAGAAAAACCGTTTTCTTGTTCGGTAAATCCTTTTACAACCAAGCAGTTGCGTGAAACACTTCACTCTTTTGAGCTTGAAGAGAATGATTTTGTAAATGTATGTATTGATCTCGCAATGCGCGGTGTGGGATCAAAATCCTGCGGCCCCGACTTGCCACCGGAATATGAAATTCCCAAGACATATAAGAACACATTTACATTTAAGTTTTAACAAAATACGATGCGGTTTTGTCGCCGTATGAAGACAAAAAAGGGGGCGCCTCATCAAATGGGCGTCTCCGTTTTTACTAAATGGAAAGGATTGATAAAATGAAAATAGCCTTGATTGCACACGATAAAAAGAAAAATGAAATCATCGAACTTGCCAAGAAATACAAAGATGTCCTCGGCAAATATGAACTCTATGCAACCGGTACCACCGGAACACTTATTATGGGTGAAACCGGACTTAAGATTACAAGAATGAAAAGCGGACCGAAAGGCGGCGACCAACAGATCGGTGCTATGCTTGCAAACGGCGAACTTGATTTGATTGTTTTCTTGCGTGATCCACTTACTGCGCAGCCGCACGAACCGGATGTATCAGCACTTCTTCGTTTGGGTGATGTACAGAAGATTCCGCTTGCTACCAATGTAAATAGTGCGACTATTATGTTGGAAGCTTTGAAAGATGAAACCTTTTTCAATATGGTAAAAGGCTCAAATCCGGACGATTAATGCAAACGAAAGGCATCGCTCAAACAGCGGTGCCTTTTTTCTGAAAGGAGGTGATGAAAATGGGATACCGAATCATAGAATACGGCGGCGAAAAATACAAACTGACACCAAAATGGTATAAAGAGTATTTGTCGGCATGCGAGCTTATGAAAAAAGCGAAAGAAACCGATGTGAAGGATCTCGACAAATCCAAACTTGTTGATATACGCGATGTGAAAATAGACGGCAAAAAACCATATCTTATTCGCATAATAAGTTATATCAATCAAGTTAGAAATCCGTATTGTTATCGCGTTGGTGATGTAGTAGTTAGAGTTTCCTATGCGGGGAAAGAAAAAACGTTTACGGATTCCTTTACCGAAATGATTTCTTCTATGTAATAGCAGAAGAAATCGTCAGGAGGTGATCTTTAGCCTCTTTCAACGTAATAAATTATTATATCAATTGCATCTAAATGCGTATAAATTTATAAAAAATTTTCTATCTTTTCTCTGTACAAAAAGAAAAAATTGTGGAAAACGGGCTCATAATTTCCATAAAAAGAGTGATACTAATACCAAGCAAATTCACAAGCAAATTTGCAAAAAAGGACTTGGGACGGGTTGTTACTGCAAAAACGCCGAAAACCCGCATAAACACTGACTTTTTTGCAATTTTTTCTCTTTGTGTTTTTGTATCGCGGAAAATTTTGATACAAAAACACAAAAAATCAGGTGCTTGTTTTTCGCAAAATCAAAAACCCGAAAACCCGCATAAATACTGGGTTTTTGGCACATTCTTAGAGTAGAGAAAAGGAGTAAATATATGAAAGCAACTGGAATAGTTCGTAGAATAGACGACCTTGGTCGTGTGGTTATTCCCAAAGAGATTAGAAGAACGATGCGGATAAGAGAAGGCGACCCATTGGAAATTTACACAAATGCGGGTGGGGAGGTTATTTTTAAAAAATATTCGCCTATTGGCGAATTATCGGTTTTTGCTACGCAATATGCTGAAGTGATGGGCGCGGCTACCAAATTACCTATAATAATTTGTGACAGGGATCGTTGCATAGCAGCGGCGGGTATTTCTAAAAAAGAGGCGCTTGAGCGCAAGGTTACACCCGAATTAGAAACAATTATAAATGAACGCAAGAGTGTTAATATTGAAAATGAAAAATTATCTGCGCTTGAGGGTATTGACCGTGGCATTACGGTTGCAAGCCCGATAATTGCCGCGGGTGATGTTTGCGGCGCGGTGGTACTGCTGCAGTCGGAAACAGGGGAGAAGGCTAACGATTCTGATATGAAATTAGTGTCGGTAGCGGCGGCTTTTTTAGGTAGACAGGTTGAGTCATAAAAGTGGTGAATAAAACAAAACCGCAATAGCAAGAAATCAAAGCGCTAATGCGGTTTTTTTGTTATATATTTAAAAAGCGTTTTTTGACGGAAAGCGGTAAAATTATGTTAAAATTTCACGATGAAATGTTGCTTGACAAATTTTGTCGAATTTGGTAATATGTAAACATAAAAAGCGTAAAAAAAGAACCTCAACCGAACAAATTTGTGTTGAGATTCCCTTTTTGGAGCTGAAGATGGGACTCGAACCCACGATCTGCTGATTACGAATCAGCTGCTCTACCAACTGAGCCACTCCAGCGTACATAATATTATATCAATTAATGACTTATCAGTCAAGGAAAAATTGTGAGGAATTATGGGTTTAGAGGTTAATAAACGAATAACTGAATGTCGCTTAAAAGCGAAACTGACAAAAAAGCAAGTAGCAGAGCGTTTGGGTATGAAATATACCACCTACTGCCGCATGGAAAAGGAAGCGAAGCGTATAGACGTACAGGAAGGCGAGCGTATTGCTAAGGTTTTGGGAGTATCGTCTGAGTATATTTTGTACGGTAATAAAAACTATGACTTTACTCCGTTAGAGCAAAAGATTTTAACTGTTGAGTCACCTAACAGGGGAAAATCACCGTTTGATCCCCCAACACCGCCTGTTGTGAAATATACTCCCGATGAGTTTATTTGCTCAAGCGAGGAAAAAGCCTTAATAACAATTTTTAGAACTCTTAGCTTAGACGAAAAAAAGGAAGTTCGCGACTTCTTAGACCAATTAAAAAGATAAAATTATAGGACTGTCTCACTAAAAAGTGAGGCAGTCCTTTTTTATTGTTTACTCTCTGGCACGACATCTGCAACGGCCGAAAAAGAATACTAGGATTATCGCCAAAGCAAGACCTACTGCAAAAACTATTAAAGGAATTAAAGCTTCTACAATAGTAGTTATAGCGGTAACACCTATAATGAGTCCTACTATAAACGCTAAAGCGATTGCCAAAACGGCAAGAATCTTATTAGCGCATGAGCGAGCGGCGCATGTGCATTCATAAGCCGTGTCTGTATATCTGTTGTCTAACATACTTCCACACCTTTATTTGTATTGACTCGAGTCAATAATATTATATGCCACTAAAGGACGAGTGTTTACACCCAACCTAAAACGCGAGGACTAAAACTATAAAAAAGAAGAGCCTCAACTACGCGAAAAAGCGTGTTGAGGCTCTCTATATGGCTGAATATTAACAACAGACTATAAGTGCGAGTTTTGATACTATAATCATTATACGAATCTTAATTACGCAAAATGCGTGTCGAGGCATTCGACCTATTTCATAAATTCATACATAGTGCGGTAGCACATATATATATCTAATTTTGAGGTGGTTTCAAAAGGAGCGTGCATTGAAAGTACGGGAACACCCAAATCCACAACATCAACACCCATATTTGCGATATACTGTGCTACTGTTCCACCGCCGCCTGCATCTACCTTGCCAAGCTCACCTGTGTGCCAAATAATATTAGCATTATCAAGCATATTGCGAACATAAGCCATATACTCGGCGCTTGCATCCGACGAGCCCGATTTACCGCGGGCACCTGTATATTTTGTGAGCACTACACCGTAGTTAAGCTGTGAAGCATTGCGGCGGTCAGATACATCCTGGAAGGTGGGGTCTAATGCGGCATTAACATCGGCCGAAAGGCATTTTGAATTGCGGAGTGCAACGGTGGGGTTAACACCCTGCATATCGGCGATATCGCCTATTACAAAGCGTAAAAAGTCGGATTCAAGACCTGTATTACCCATTGAGCCGATTTCTTCCTTATCGGCAAGTATTGTAATTGCGGTTTTTTGCGGGTTTTCAACCTCTAATATAGCGGTGAGTGCGGGATAAGCGCAAACGCGGTCGTCCTGACCGTAGCCACCTACCATAGAACCGTCAAAACCAATATCGCAAGCTTTGAATGCAGGCACCATTTCAAGCTCGGCAGAGAGAAAATCATCTTCGCAAACGCCGTATTTTTCGTTTAGTAATTTTAAGATATTAAGCTTGACAAGCTCGCTTGCGTCGTCATCCTTAAACGGCTTACTGCCAATAAGAACATTAAGCTCTTCACCCTTGATGCCTTCGGCTAAGGTGCGCTTATTTTGTTCGGTTGCAAGGTGGGGGAGAAGGTCGTTAATAACAAACTTAGGTTCATTATCATTCTCGCCTATAGTTACTTGCTTAATAGTGCCGTCCTTTAAAGCAAAAACACCGTGAAGAGCTAGCGGAATAGCGGTCCATTGATATTTTCTGATACCGCCGTAGTAGTGGGTTTTAAAGAGCGCAAGCTCAACCTCTTCATAAAGGGGGTTGGGTTTTAGGTCAAGGCGAGGAGAGTCAATATGCGCCGCGGTAATATTAACGCCTTTATCGGCAGATTCTTTACCGATTACCGCAAAAGCAACTGTTTTACCTCGGTTATTAAAATAAACCTTATCACCCGCAGAGTATTTTTTGCCAAATTCGAACGGCTTAAAGCCTTTTTGTTCTGCTGTAGCTATTGCAATCGCTACAGCTTCACGCTCGGTTTTAGCGCTGTTTAAAAAGTCTTTATAGCCTTCGCAATAGTCGGTTATTTTATTGTAGGTTTCACAGTTGACTAATTTTAGACCGTTTTTATGCTCTGAAAATAACTCTTTTTTCAAATCTTTAATTTCGCTCATAGATTTTCTCCTTTTAGAATACTTTCTAAAACTAAACCGAATTCTTTTAAAAACTCTTCCTCGGTTTTATTGTTATATATTATATAGTTTGCGTTGTCTTTGTAAAAATTATCAGTTTTTCCTGCGTTTATTCGGGTAAGAGCTTCTTCGTTTGTTAAATTATCACGTTCTATAATTCTTTTTATACGATTATTCTTATCACTTAAAACAGCGATAGTTTTAAAACAGATTTCATCAATGTTACTTTCGAAAAGGGTAGGGGCATCTAATAAAACATTACTGTCTTTAGTTTCTTCAAATACAAGCTTTCGAATGAACGGAAAAATTGTTTGGTTTAAAAGCTCGGTTTTTGCAGTATCACTAAATGCAATTTTGGCAAGTGCCTTTCGGTTTAAAGTGCAGTCTTGATTTAAGATTTCATTACCAAAAGCATTAACTAACGCTTTTAAGCCTTCGCTACCTTTTTCTACTGCTTTACGGGCGAGTAAATCACAGTTGACATGTTTTAAACCGTAACTTTCGCATAATTTGCAAGCACTGCTTTTGCCTGAGCCTGTAGGTCCTGTAAGACCTATTATAATACTCATAATTTTATCACCTTAAATGCCGCGGCGCGTATAAGCCTGTTGTATATTGCAAGGCCTATACCGTCCTTTGTCGGCGCGTGTATGTAAACAGTTTTAGCGCCCATACTGTCGACCTTTCGCAAAACCTCAAAAAGATTTTGTGCAAGGCTTTCGGGGGTTTTAAAACTGCCGTAAACAATTTTGTTTATTTTAATATCGTTTTCTTCTTCTAAAAAACAAACTGCAACCGAGTCTTCTTTTTGGTTTACAAATTCCGGAAAGTTTTCACCCTCTACCAAAAAGGTTTCGGTTTTGGGAGCGTAATGTTTATACTTCATACCCGGACTTTCGGCGTTCTCACTCTTTTTAAGCTCATTCAGTACCGCGTCACTAATCGTAATATCGGGTAAAACTTCTTTTAACTGTTCTAAGGTAACGCCACCCGGACGGAGTAAAACAGGATGCTCACCTGCTAGGGTGATAACGGTTGATTCAACACCAACAGTGCAACTTTCGCCCATTAAAACAGCGTCAATTTTACCGTCTAAATCGTTTATAACGTGGTTTGCTGTTGTAGGGCTAGGACTTCCCGATGTATTTGCCGAGGGAGCGGCAAGCGGTAAACCGCTTTTTAAAATAAGCTCTCTTGCGGTTTTGTTTTTAGGCATTCTAACCGCTACGGTAGAAAGTCCTGCCGAAACGGCTAGGGGGATTTTATCGGTTTTCTTAAGCACCATTGTAAGAGGACCGGGCCAAAATTTTTCGGCGCACAAAAGAGCGGTTTTTGGTATATCCTTTGCTATTTCATAAAGAGTGTCTATAGATGCTATATGAACAATAAGCGGATTGTCCTGCGGTCTGCCTTTTGCTTTGAAAATTTTAGTTATTGCGTCACTATTATAGGCGTTTGCGGCAAGACCGTAAACTGTTTCGGTAGGAATACCTACAATACCGCCGTTTTTTAAAATTTCGGAAGCCTTTTCTAAACCGATATTATCGACATTAAGTCTTTTGGTTACCATTTAATTTTCTTCCTCGGATTTTAATGCTTCGGTTCGGTAGTAGGTGATAAGAGCATCTACTACTTCGTTAATATCGCCGTTTAAAATTTGGTCTAATTTATAAAGTGTAAGACCGATTCGGTGGTCGGTTACTCTACCTTGGGGGTAGTTGTAGGTACGAATACGCTCACTGCGGTCACCTGTGCCAACCTGATTTTTGCGGTCACTGGCAATTGCCTCGTCATGTTTTCTTTGCTCTTCATCAAGTAAACGAGAACGGAGAATTTTCAAAGCCTTATCTTTGTTTTTAAACTGACTGCGCTCGTCCTGACATTCTACAACAGTTCCTGTTGGGATATGTGTTACGCGAATAGCGGATGAAGTTTTATTAATGTGCTGACCGCCTGCGCCTGAAGAACGGAAGGTGTCAATTTTAAGGTCGGCAGGGTTGATTTCAAGCTCAACATCGTCGGCTTCGGGTAAAACTGCTACTGTAACTGTAGAGGTGTGGATACGGCCCTGTGTTTCGGTATCGGGTACACGCTGAACACGGTGAACACCGCTTTCATACTTGAAGCGTGAATACGCGCCATTACCCTCAATCATAAAGCTTATTTCCTTAAAGCCGCCAAGCTCGGTTTCATTGGCGTTAACAACCTCTATATTCCAACGCTTAGATTCGGCATACATTGTGTACATGCGGTATAGAGAGCCTGCGAACAAAGCCGCTTCTTCACCGCCTGCGCCACCGCGAATTTCAATAATAACGTTTTTATCGTCATTAGGGTCTTTGGGTAAAAGAAGAATTTTAAGCTCATTAGAAAAAATTTCGATATTTTCTTTTGCTTCCTTTAATTCTTCTTCGGCAAGCTCTTTGAAATCTTTGTCGAGATTCGGCTCTGAAAGAATTTCAAGCGCATCCTTTTCGGCAGCTTTGGCGCTTTGGTATTCTTTGTATTTTTCAACAATTGGGGTTAGCTCGCTGTGTTCTTTCATAAGCTTTCTAAAAAGCTCGTTATTGCTTGCTACATCGGGGCGGGTAAGCTCGATACCAATTTGTTCATAGCGATTTACTACATTTTCTAATTTATCAAACATTTAATTATCACCATTTGCTTTGATTACTTTTTTAAGTCCTTTTTCGGCGTTTATACGCGGTATCATAATTTCGTGATTACATCCGTCGCACCTAAGCCTAAAGTCCATACCTATTCGAAGTACGGTAAATGTATTGCTTCCGCAAGGGTGTTTTTTTTTCATTAAAAGCTTGTCGCCTATACTAATATCCACTTGCTATATCTCCTAAACATAAAAACTCACTATATATTATATACTATTTTTATAAAAAAGGCAATAGTTTACAAAAAGCAATTGACAAAAAATAAAAAATGCTGTAATATATGATTACTTTGGAAAATAGGAGTTGATATTGAAATGGACGATGGTCCGGCGGGTAGTATTATTTTATTTATAATTTTAATATTTTTAAGCGGTTACTTCTCAGGAACCGAAATTTCTTTAGCTTCAGTTAACCGAATTCATATGATAAGCAAGGCTTCAAAAGGTCAAAAAAGCGCAGACAGGGTGCTGTATGTGCTTGACAACTTTGATGAGGCTTTGTCAGTGTTACTTATAGGTAATAATATTGTGAATATCGGTTGTGCAACACTTGCTACTGCTATTACTATGCCTTTTGGCGCAAAATGGGTTACAGTGGCTACAGTAGTTGCGACTGTGGTTATTTTTATTTTTGGAGAAATTTTACCTAAATGTTTAGCGCGAGCTTGTAATGAAAAATTTGCTGAAATTGCAGCTGTTCCGCTTATAGCTTTGATGAAGGTATTAAAGCCTTTATCAATGATGTTTACTGCTCTTTCTGCATTGGTTTCAAAACCATTTAAAAAGCTTACCGAAAATCAGGTTACTATGACCGAGGAAGAATTAACCGATATTGTTGAAAATATCTCTGAAGAAGACGGTTTTGATGAAGAAAAGGGTGAGCTTGTAAAATCGGCACTAGAGTTTTCAAACTCTACCGCACGCGATGTTATGACACCTTGGGAAGAGACAGAAATCATATCGGTTGCTCTTAAAACGCCTGAAATTTTGAAAATCGTTAAAAACTCGGTTCATTCTCGTATACCTGTTACTGACCGCAAGGGTAATATTAAGGGTATTTTGCAGATACGAAAGTTTTTAAAAGCGTATTTAAAAAACAAGAACAATGTTATTATTGCAAGCCTTATAGACTATCCTTACTATGTTAATGAGCTTATGCCTATTGATGATGTTCTAACTGAAATGAGTAACCATCGCCGTAATTTAAGCTTTGTAAAGAGTGACGAGGGTGAGGTTATAGGCATACTCACTGTTGAGGATATTTTGGAAGAATTAGTGGGCGAGATCTATGACGAAAATGATGTAGGAGGTGCGGAGAATGATTAGTACCTTCAGATATATAGCTATTTTGCTGCTTATAGCGGTTTCGGCTTTTTTCTCTGCTACAGAAATTGCCTATTCCTCTGTAAATTTATTAAGGCTTAAAAACCTTAATAAAGAGCGCGAAACATTAAGTGGTCGTTTAGCGGTTAAGATTTTAGATAATTATGATGACCTTTTAAGTAGTATTTTAATAGGTAACAATATTGCAAATATGGCATCATCCGCATTAGCTACAATCGTGGTTGTGGGTTGGTTTGGCGGAAATAATGACTATGCTTGGGTTTCAACCGTTATTATGACCCTTTTGGTGCTTACCTTCGGTGAAATTATACCTAAGGTTTTGGCTAAGCAAATTCCCGAAGTATTCTGTCGTTTTGCTGCAATTCCGATTTATGTTTTATCGGTTATATTCAAACCTTTAAACTTTGTTATAATGGGTTTTGTAAATCTTGTTTCTAAAATTTGGGAAAAGAAAGCTGACGATAGCGAAACCGTTTCGGAAGAAGACTTTGAAAATATTATAGATATTGTTGAAGATGAAGGTGTCTTGGACGAAGAGCAATGTGACCTTTTGCAAAACGCACTTGATTTTGATGAGGTTTTAGCTTACGAAATTATTACTCATAGGGTAGATATGGAAGCGCTTGATATACGTGACCCGTATGAAGTGAACTTCCGCAAGTGCGAGGAAACCACATATTCGCGTTTGCCGGTTTACGAGGATACCACCGACAATATTATCGGTATACTTCACCTTAATCATTTTTATAAAAAGTTTGTTGAAAAGGGTAAGGTAAATATTCGCGAATTATTACTTCCTGTAACCTTTGTTCATAAGACTATGCCTCTTCCTGATGTACTTGAAAAAATGAAAGAAAACAAGTGCCATATGGTAGTTGTGCTTGACGAGTACGGCGGCACAATGGGTATTCTTACAATGGAAGACGTTCTAGAACAGCTTGTTGGTGAGATTTTTGACGAGTCTGACGAAATTGAGCGCGAGTTTATAGCCATAGATGATACCCACTTTGAAGCTGACGGAGATATGCGTGTTTACGACTTTTTTGATGAGTTTGACATTGATATTGATGAGGATGAAGACTTTGAAGCCGATACCGCAACGGTGGGTGGCTGGACCCTTACTATGCTTGAGGGCGAGGTTGAGGAAGGAAGTACATTTACTTGGGAAAATCTCCAAGTTACTGTACTTAAAACCGACGGCTTCCGCGTTGAGCGTATAGGCGTTGAAGAATTGCCCATAGAAGATGAGGAAGAAGACTAAATTAAAAAACTCTGCAAAATTTTTGCAGAGTTTTTATTATTTTATGTTGAAAAATGATACAATATGGTGTATAGTATATATTGTAGTTAAAACACAGTTTTTTGGAGGCGTATACAATGTATAGAAAAATTTTAGCAATTTTGCTTTGCGGATTAATGATATTTCTCGTAGGCTGCGGTGGTAAAAAAAATACAGGTGACAGCTCTCAAGTATCTACCGACAGCAAGCCTGAAGTTACATATTACACTAACAACCTTACAGGTGAGCAAAATATGACCGATAAGGATAAGGTGGACGACCGCCCTGTTGCTGTTATGGTAAACAATATTTCGGTAGCGCAAAAGGTACAGACAGGGCTTACCGAGGCGGATATTGTTTATGAAACCGAAGTAGAAGGCGGTATTACACGTCTTATGGCGGTTTATAAGGATATTTCTAAGGTGGAAAAGATAGGTACTATCCGTTCTGCTCGTTACCCGTATATTGATCTTGCTATGGGTCACGGCGCTATCTATGTTCATCACGGTCAGGATAAGACCTACGCCAAGCCACATCTTCGCGATACCCAGGCCTTTGCCATAGGTGAAAACAATGCGGGTGTTCGCATCAGAAATGAAGGTCTTGCTTCTGAGCATACTCTTTACGGCTACGGCGAAAAAATTTGGAACTGGTTCTTGAAGAAGGATTACGATACAAAGCTTAAATCAGTTGATAATTGGCAAACCTTTGCCGACAAGGACAAAAAGGTTGCATTTACCGATTTGGCTGATACCGTAACAGTTAAGTTTTCCAATGCATATACTTCAGTATTTAAATATGACGCCGAGAGCGGAAAGTATATAAGATTCTTCCGCGATACCGAGCGCAAGGATTACTATACAGGTAAAAGCGAGCTATTTAAAAATGTTTTCGTGCTTGAAACCTCTATCACTTACTATCCTGATGGAAAGCATAAGAAGGTTGATTTGTCATCGGGCAGCGGTTACTACTGTGTAAACGGCACCTATACTCCAATTAAGTGGAAGAAGGGTAGTTCTTCAAACGGTCTTAAGTTTACTACCGCTGACGGTCAGCCGCTTGAAGTAAGCCAAGGAAACAGCTGGGTTTGTTTCCACGGTAAAACCTTTGACCCCAAGTTTGAAGCAAACGAAAAGGCAGAAATTAAAACTGATGCTGTAAGTGGCGCTAAAAATTGACATTGCTAAACAGTGTATAATATAATACCCCCGTAATAAGTTTACGAGGGTATTTTCTTGGTGGGGTATAAATCTTATATGTTTTTGTTGACCAAAATATTAAAATTAAGAAGAGAAGATTAATGTTTAATAAAAATTATTTGCGTGCAATAGAGCTTAATGGGGAATTGCCCGGGGATTCTTACCTTAATTCACTTCCCGTAATAAAGGCCTTTAAAAGTATTGGCAGGCTTGATTTTTCGGCACCTGTAACCTTTCTTGTAGGCGAAAACGGAACAGGAAAGTCAACTTTATTGGAAGCTATTGCGGTAGCAATGGGCTTTAACGCTGAAGGCGGCAGCAGAAACTTTACATTTTCTACTAACGATTCTCATTCTGAATTATGGCAGTATATTGATACCCTTAAGGGTGTAGCCGCGCGTGACGGATACTTCTTACGAAGCGAGAGTCTTTACAACCTTGCAAGCAATATTGATGATATGGATAAAGAACCTTCCTTTGACCCAAAGGTTATTGAAAGCTACGGTGGGATTTCACTTCATAAGCAGTCTCACGGAGAAAGCTTTCTTTCATTAGTACAAAATCGTTTTCGTGGGCAGGGGCTTTATATTCTTGACGAGCCTGAAGCGGCATTGTCGCCAATGCGCCTTTTAACCCTTATTTCAGAAATTGATAGGCTGGTTAACAATAATTCGCAAATTATAATTGCCACCCATTCGCCTATTTTAATGGCTTATCCTAAAGCCGAGATAATTGAACTGTCGTATAACGGAATACGCAGAGTAACCTACACCGATACCGAGCATTACAAGGTTACAAAGCAGTTTTTAGATAATCCCGAAAGAATCTTAAAATATTTGGTAGAATAAAGAAAAAAGGACTTCTTCGCTAAAAATAGTGAGAAAGTCCTTTTTATATTATTCTTTATTTACTGTGATTTTTATATCACCCGTATCGGTTATAATTTCACACTTTCCGCCGCTTACAGTTTTCGGAACGTCAACCCTTCCTGTATCAGTGCTAGTAATAAAAATTTTATCTTTAAGCAAGCTGCCTACCACATTTCCTGTATCGGTTTCTGTAAAAATCTCTTTAGCATCAGAATGGTCAAATTTAACATTACCTGTGCTTGTTTTAATAGAAAATGTCTCCTGTGAAATTACATTTTTTAAGGTGATATTTCCTGTGCTCGCGCAAGCTTTCAAATTTTTACACTTTATATCGGTTAAATCGGTTTCTCCTGTAGAAAGCCTTATATTTATATCTTTTTTACAAGTTACATTAGAAATTATAATGTCACCTGTTGACGCTGTAAGGTCGAGCGCTTTTACAGATGAATCTTTAACAGATATATGACCTGTGCTTGTTTTGATTTTAACAGGCTTAGAAGCGCTTGCAAAAAAGTTAACATCACCTGTGCTTGATAAGATATCAGCGCTTGCGAATTTAAAATACTTCGGTAATAAAATATCCCCTGTGTCTTGGTTAATAGAGAGTACAGAGTATTTAGCTTTTGGTAGAAAAATTGTTATTTTTGGGGAACCGAAGTGAATTCCTACATAGTCATACCAATTTCTTTTATTGGTTGTTTTAATAATAAGTGTATCATCTTTTGTGATTACCGAGTGTTTTGATTTTTTCGACTCGTAACATTCCACCTTACATTTACCGCTATCCGATAACGCGAATATGATATTGGCAGTGTCGGTATTTATGGATATGTTGTTAAAATCTTCGGTTATTTCGTGGGTGTTTGTTTCATACTTTTCGGTACTAAGTTTCATAAAATCCCAATTATATTCTGTCATTACTGCAGCGAACGTTATTAGTCCTATAACCATAAGAGAAGAGGCTACAACAAGCCATATTTTAGTTGATTTTTTCATAATAATCCTCCTTCCCTCTAACGCAGTTTTTAACCCATATTGCAATTTTCTTTGTGAGCATCAAAATGCCTTTTGATGCTAATTCGCATCCGTAAAACATAAAAATAGTAAGACCGGCACAAAGTATTCCTGCGCCTATAACGGCAATTCCTGTAAGTGTATTATTAGTGATGGCGATTATAATACCGCCCGCAATACCGCCAAATACACAGGCTATAAGTGAGCCGAAAACAGCCCAAAGAGAAATTATCACAGACCATAGAGATACATAAACTGCAAAAATTACCGCAATTACGGCAAAGAGTAACGAAAGCCAAATAGGAGAGCCTAACACTAAAAGCACAATTTCTAAAGCCGTCATACGCCTTTTTGGTTTAATTCTCTCTTTTGCAATTTTTGAAAGGGGAGTATCCAACACTATTTGCTTAACAATTTCCGATACAGAGCCTACTGCAGCAACGGCATCCTCTTCTGAAAGACCGTCTTCTATTCTGTCTTCAATCATTTCATTGTAAAATATAAGCCGTTCTTCAATATCATCTTGCGGTAATCCCGATAATTCTCTGCGAAGCTTTGCAAGAAATTCTTGTTTACTCATGGCTGTCACTCTCCTTAGTTACAAATTGGTATATAGATAAGATTTCTTTCCATTCGTTTTTAAATTCTTCAATACGCTTAAGTCCGTTTTCGGTAATATGATAATATTTTCTAAGTCTGCCGCCGTGCTCGGCAGTATGAACAGTTAGCATATTTGCGGTTTCTAAGCGTTTTAAAATGGTATATAAGGTCGATTCGGAAAGCTCGATATACGGTTTCATATCCTTAATTATCTTGTAGCCGTATGAGTCTTCACTTTTTATAGCGGCTAATACACAAACATCCAATAAACCGCGTTTTAACTGAATATCCATACCATACCTCCTTTTACATAATACATCATATCACGAAGTATGGAATTTGTCAATGGAAAATATCCGCGTAGGCAAAAATAAAGTACCGAAAGCATTTTGCTTTCGGTACTTTTTGGCGCGCCCAAAGGAATTCGAATCCCCGACCTTCCGCTTAGGAGGCGGACGCTCTATCCAGCTGAGCTATGGGCGCAAATATTATTTGTTAAACTATATAGGCGTTTACAAATTTTATAAAAGCGAGTGCTTTATCAGCACGGAAATGCCGATTTTCTTAACTATATTACACTAATTGCCTTTAAAAGTCAATAATTTTAAAAAAATGCTTGACAAACAAGCCTTAATGGTTTATACTACATCTGTTGCAATCCAAAGACAGTAGGTGGCTTGTGCCGTAAGTTTTATCGCCTACCGAGGTTAAGCGATTAAAATTTTAAGTTTTACTTGATATTTTTATGCTTGTCCGTAGTCTTTGGGCAAGCATTTATTATTTTACCTCGGAGGTGAAACGCATGCCCAACGCAGCGGTTTTAGAACAAAAACAAAAACAGGTTGCAGAACTTTCCGAAAAGCTTAACGGTTCGGTTGTTGGTGTTGTTGTTGACTATAAGGGTACAACAGTTGCTGACGATACCGCTCTTCGTAAAGAGCTTCGTGAAAACGGTGTAGATTACTTCGTAGTAAAGAACACAATCTTAGGCCGTGCTATTGACGGTACAGATTTAGCAGATATGTCTTTCGCTTTAGAAGGCACAACCGCTATTGCTCTTTCAAGTGAAGATTACACAGCAGCCGCAAGAATTATTTGCAAGTTTGCAGAAGCTCACGAAAACTTTAAGGTTAAGACAGGTTTCTTAGACGGCAAGGTAGTAGATGTTGATACTATTAATGCACTTGGTAACCTTCCCAGCAAGGAAGTACTTCTCGCAACTGTATGCAATGTATTCCAAGCACCTATCGCAGCATTCGCACGTGCTGTACAAGCTATTGTTGACAAAAATGGTGAGTCAGCAGAATAATTAAATTTTAAAAACACATATTTTGGAGGAATTAAAAATGGCATCTGAAAAGATTACAGCAATCATTGAAGAATTAAAGACCCTTACAGTATTAGAGCTTTCTGAACTCGTAAAGGCAGTAGAAGAAGAATTTGGCGTATCTGCAGCAGCAGCAGTAGCAGTAGCAGCTCCCGCAGCAGGCGGCGCAGCAGCAGCTGAAGAAAAGACTGAATTTGACGTAGTACTCAAAGAAGTTGGCGCTGAAAAGATTAAGGTTATTAAGGTTGTTCGCGAAGTTACCGGTCTCGGTCTTGCAGAAGCTAAGGCTATCGTTGACGGTGCTCCTAAAACCCTTAAGGAAGCTGCAGCTAAAGAAGAAGCTGAAGAAATTAAAGCTAAGCTTGCTGAAGTTGGCGCAACTGTTGAACTCGCTTAATTTAAAGCTTTGTTTAAAACTGTATTTAAAGGCAGAACCTTCGGGTTCTGCTTTTTTAATTCGTAATTTAGAAGTATTATAAATTTTTACAGGTGCATTGTAGGAGTATTTCACGAATGATACGTCAAAACAAATAAGACCTAACGGGAGATTCAAGAATCGCCCCTATAAATAATTAATATATTTTAAAAAATCGTCAAATGTTTCTTGACATCAACGCTTTAAAGTGTTAAAATATTTTTATTATTGAAATATTATGCTTTTATAGGTGATATAATGATAATTACAGATTTATTGGAAAGAAATGCGCGTCTTTACGGCAGAGAGGTTGCTTTAGTAGAAGTAAACCCTTCTGAAGAGCGCGACAGCGCGGTAACCTGGCGTGAAGCAAGCCTTATTGAAAGCGCCAACGGTGCGCCATACCGCCGCGAAATGACATGGTCTGATTTCGATAGAGGTGCCAACCGTTTTGCAAATTTGCTTTTAAGCCGCGGCTTAAAGAAAGGCACTAAGGTTGCTATTCTTTTAATGAACTCTTTAGAATGGTTGCCAATATATTTTGGTATTTTAAAGGCGGGGTGTGTTGCAGTACCGCTTAATTTCCGCTATTCAGGCGATGAAATTAAATATTGCTTAGAGCTTGCTGACTGTGAAGTGTTAGTATTCGGGCCCGAATTTACCGAACGTATGGATACTGTTTATGATGCAATTCCGCTGGTTAAAACTATGTTGTTTGTAGGTAAGGACGGTCCTACTTACACCGAAAACTGCGGTGAACTTATGACCTATTGCTCTACTTCGGCTCCACCAGTAGCGCTTATGGAAGATGACTATGCCGCTATATATTTTTCTTCGGGAACAACAGGCTTCCCAAAGGCGATTTTACATAGACATAGGGCGCTTTTATCATCTTGTCAAACCGAGCAAAATCACCATAATCAAACTCGTGATGATGTTTTCCTTTGCATACCCCCATTATATCATACCGGTGCTAAAATGCACTGGTTTGGAAGCTTGCTTTCAGGTAGTAAGGCGGTGCTTCTTCGTGGTGTTAAGCCTGAATGGATTTTGCGCACCGTTACCGAAGAAAAGTGCACAATAGTATGGCTTTTAGTACCGTGGGCACAGGATATTTTAGACGCTATTGAAAGCGGTAAATTAAAAATGGAGGATTACCTTTTAGCTCAGTGGAGACTTATGCATATAGGTGCTCAGCCTGTACCGCCAAGTCTTGTAAAGCGCTGGCTTAAATATTTTCCAAATCATAAGTATGATACCAACTATGGCTTGAGTGAATCTATAGGACCCGGTTGTGTGCATTTAGGTGTTGAAAATGTACACAAGGTTGGTGCAATAGGCAAAGCAGGTTATTTATGGGAAGTTAAGATTATTGACGAACAGGGCAATGAAGTGCCTGACGGAGATATTGGTGAGCTTGCCGTAAAGGGTCCCGGTGTGATGGATTGCTATTACAAAAACCCAGAAGCTACTGCCGAAATTTTTAAGGACGGTTGGCTTTATACAGGTGATATGGCTAAAAAGGATGAAGACGGATTTATCTACCTTGTTGACCGCAAAAAAGATGTTGTAATCTCAGGCGGCGAGAATATTTACCCTGTTCAGATTGAGGATGCACTTAGAAAGCACGAAAAGATCAAGGATGTTGCTGTTATAGGTCTGCCTGATGCCAGACTTGGTGAAATAGTTGCCGCAATTATTGAAATAAAAGAAGGGCTTACCTGTAGTGAAGAAGAGATTAACGAATTTTGCAAGGAGCTTCCGCGTTACAGAAGACCTAAAAAGATTATTTTCGCCGATGTTCCGCGTAATCCCACAGGCAAAATTGAAAAACCGGCGCTTAGGAAAAAGTATTGCCCTGATGGACTTGTAGAAGCCCAAATAAACAGTTAAAACGCTAAAACAAGACAGTTTACTAAACAGTAATTTCTGTCTTGTTTTTTGCGTTCTAATAATATATAATATTTAATAAAGACTTATAAAACTATAGAGGTGTAGCTAATGAAAAAACTTATGTTAGGTAATGAAGCAGTAGCACGCGGTCTTTATGAGGCGGGCTGTAGCTTTGTTTCAAGTTATCCCGGAACGCCGAGTACCGAGATTACTGAATATGCCGCGAAATATAAAGAAATATATGCTGAGTGGGCACCCAATGAAAAGGTTGCTATGGAAACTGCTTTTGGTGCTTGCCTTGCAGGCAAAAGAAGCTTTTGCGGTATGAAGCATGTTGGTGTTAATGTTGCTGCAGACCCACTTTTTACTATTGCTTATACTGGTGTTAATGCAGGTTTAATTATCGGTGTTGCAGATGACCCGGGGATGCACTCCTCTCAAAATGAGCAGGATTCACGCCATTATGCAATAGCTTCAAAAATTCCGATGTTAGAGCCTAGTGACAGTAGCGAGTCTATTGAGTTTGTAAAGCAGGCTTTTGAGATTTCCGAAAAATTTGATACCCCTGTATTTCTTAAAATGTGTACTCGCGTAGCACATTCGCAAAGCATAGTTGTGGAAAGCGAAAGGGTTTTACCCGAACAAAAGGAATATGTAAAAGACGGTGCTAAATACATAATGATGCCGGGTAACGCTAAGAAGCGTCATCCCATTGTAGAAGAACGCACCAAAAAGCTTACCGAATACGCTGAAACCGCGAGCTTTAACCGTATTGAAGAAGGTAGCGACAATACAGTAGGTATTATTACTTCTTCTACAAGCTACCAGTATGTAAAAGAAGTTTGCGGCGACAAGTACTCTGTATTAAAGCTTGGTATGATAAATCCGTTGCCTATTGAGAAAATTAAAAACTTTGCAAAATCAGTAGCAAAGGTTATTGTTGTTGAAGAGCTTGACGGTATAATTGAAAGCCATTGTAAAAATATAGGTGTTAATGTTAGCGGTAAAGAAATCTTCGGTCTTATAGGCGAGTTTTCACAAAATATTGTAGCTGAAAAATTGGGCGAAGCAGTACCCACAGGTGAAGCTTTGGATGAAGTTATCCCAATGCGCCCGCCTGTAATGTGTGCAGGCTGTCCACACCGTGGTCTTTTCTACACTCTTAAGAAAAATAAGCTTACGGTTCTTGGTGACATCGGTTGCTATACTTTAGGCGCAGTAGCACCCTTAAATGCTATTGATACTACAATTTGTATGGGTGCTTCGGTTTCCAGTCTTCACGGCTTTAATAAAGCCAACGAAGGCGCAACCGATAATAAAACCGTTGCAGTTATAGGGGACAGTACCTTTATGCACTCAGGTGTTACGGGACTAATAAATATTGCTTATAACGGCTCTAATTCTACCGTTATTATCCTTGATAACTCCATTACAGGTATGACAGGTCACCAGCAAAACCCAACAACAGGCTATAATTTAAAGGGTGACCCTTGTGCTAAAATCGATTTAGAAGCGCTTTGTAAGAGTGTTGGTATTAAGAGTGTTCGTGTTATAGACCCTTATAATTTAGCGCAGTGTAATACCGTTATTAAAGAAGAACTTGCAAAGCAAGAGCCATCTGTCATTATTTCCCGCCGTCCGTGTGCGCTACTTAAATACGTTAAGCACGCAGGTCCTATAAAGACCAATACCGATAAATGCGTAGGCTGTAAAATGTGTATGCAAATCGGTTGCCCTGCGGTTAGTATGGAAAACGGAAAGATTAAAATTGATAATACACTATGTACAGGCTGTGGTGTATGCTCACAAATGTGTAAGTTTGATGTTTTTGAAAGTGTAAAGGAGGCTAAATAATGCAGACTAAAAATATTATGATTGTAGGCGTTGGCGGTCAAGGTACACTTCTTGCAAGTAAACTGCTTGGAAAGTTGCTTTTAGGTAAAGGATATGATGTAAAGGTAAGCGAGGTACACGGTATGAGCCAACGCGGCGGCAGTGTTGTAACCTATGTTCGCTATGGCGATAAAGTATATTCACCCGTTATTGATAAGGGGGAAGCTGATGTTATTGTTTCTTTTGAAATGCTTGAGGCTGCACGTTGGGTAGAGTACTTAAAACCGGACGGTGTTATTATCACCAATACCCAACAGGTTAATCCTATGCCTGTAATTATTGGTGCTCAGGAATATCCCGAAAACTTGGTAGAAAAAATTAAAAATTTAGGAATCAAGTTAAATGCTTTAGACGCGTTATCTTTGGCAGAACTTGCAGGTAGCTCAAAAGCGGTAAATATAGTGCTTATGGGTAGACTTTCAAAGCTTTTTGATTTCTCTGAGCAAGAATGGATTAATGCTATTGAGCAAAGCGTTCCCGAAAAGTTTTTAGAGCTTAATAAGAAAGCGTTTCGTTTAGGAAGAGATTATGAGGTGTAAAAAATGGAAAGATATTATCAAAAGGAAGTTGAGTGTGCCTCTCGCGAAGAGATGGTAGCTTTACAAAACGAGCGTTTAGTAGCTCAGGTAAAGCATGTATGGGAAAACGTTCCTTATTATCGCAAAAAAATGGAAGAAAAAGGTCTTACTCCCGCTGACATTAAGGGTATAGAAGATTTACATAAGCTTCCGTTTTTGACAAAGGATGATTTGCGCGATGCTTATCCTTACGGCCTTTTGGGTATGCCTCTTAAGGATTGCGTTAGAATTCAGTCAACTTCAGGTACAACAGGTAAGCGCGTTGTGGCTTTTTATACACAACACGATGTTGATTTATGGGAAGACTGCTGTGCGCGTGCTATTGTTGCGGCAGGCGGTACTAACGAAGATGTTTGTCAAGTGGCTTACGGCTACGGCTTATTTACAGGTGGTCCTGGTCTTAACGGCGGTAGCCACAAGGTTGGTTGCTTAACACTTCCTATGTCTTCGGGTAATACTGACAGACAGCTACAATTTATGACCGATTTAGGTGCTACTATAATTTGTTGTACCCCATCTTATGCTGAATATTTGGCAGAAAGTATTCACGAACGCGGACTTCGTGATCAAATAAAGCTAAAGGCAGGTATTTTTGGTGCAGAGGCTTGGAGTGAAGAAATGCGCCACGATATTGAAGAAAAGCTTGGCATTAAGGCCTATGATATTTACGGCCTTACCGAAACAAGCGGCCCAGGTGTAGCATTCGAGTGTAATGAACAAACCGGTATGCACATTAACGAAGACCACTTTATTGCCGAGATTATTGACCCCGATACCTTAGAGGTCTTACCCGAAGGCAGTCAGGGTGAATTGGTATTTACTTCTATTACTAAGGAAGGCTTTCCGTTACTTCGTTATCGCACAAAGGATATTACTATCTTATCCCGTGAAAAGTGCTCTTGCGGACGCACACTTGTTAAAATGAAGAAGCCTATGGGCAGAAGCGACGATATGCTTATTGTTAAGGGCGTTAACGTATTCCCGTCACAAATAGAAGCAGTGCTTTTGGAAAACGGCTATCCTGCGAACTACCAAATTGTTGTTGACCGTGTAAATCATAGCGATACTATTGAAGTTTTGGTTGAAATGACACCTGAAATCTTCTCGGATTCACTTGGTAAGATTACAGAAATGGAAAAGAATCTTGTATCTGCACTTAAAGCAATGCTTGGTATTTATGCTAAGGTTCGACTTGTAGACCCCAAGACTATTGCCCGTAGTGAAGGTAAAGCTGTTCGCGTTATTGACAAGCGTAAAATTTAAGGAGTGTGTATTATGGCAATAAATCAAATTACTGTATTTTTAGAGAATAAAGCAGGCGCGCTTTTAAATGTTACTAAGCTATTATCAGAAAATAAGGTAGATCTTCGCGCAATAAATATTGCCGAAACCACCGACTACGGTCTTTTAAGACTTATCACTGCAGATAATGCTGCGGCTGAAAAGGTTTTAAAGGAAGAAAATCTTATTTTTACCGAAACACCTGTTTTGGCAGTTGCTATTGATGATAAACCCGGTGCTTTGAGCAATGTTTTGGAAATTCTAGCAAAAGAAAATATTGATGTTCATTATATGTATTCAATTTTCGGTCATCAAAATGGTTATGCTTATATGATTATGCAATTGGGTGAAACTGATAAGGCAACCGCACTTTTGAAAGCAAACAGTGTTGTTATTGCTGAGCCTCGCGATTTGCAGATAGGATAAAGTGAAAAAATAAAAGCCTTTTTCAAAAAGGCTTTTATTTTTTTGAGATATATGTTATACTGTAAAAAACATTAAAAGAAGAGTGAAAATGCAAAAAAACCAAGAATATATTTTAGATATTGTTGATGTTACGGCTGAAGGCAGCGGTATTGGTAAAGTGGACGGTATGGCGGTTTTTGTACCGCTTACAGCTGTGGGGGATAGGGCTAAGGTTAAGATCTTAAAGGTTAAAAAGAACTATGCTTACGGTAAGCTTTTAAGCCTTGTAAAGCCTTCAAAAACGCGTATAGATAACAGTTGCCCTAGCTTTAATCAGTGTGGCGGTTGTGTTTATAGGCACATAAGCTATGAAGCTGAAAAGTTGATTAAAGAAAACAAGGTTTATGAGAATATAAAGCGTATCGGTGGGGTAGATATATTACCTCAGCCGATTATTGTAGCTAAACCTGAGCGTTACCGTAACAAAGCGCAGTATCCGCTGTCGCAAGATTATAGCGCAGGATTTTACGCTTTTCATTCGCATAGAATAATTCCTTGTGAAGACTGCCTTTTACAACCCGAAATCTTTAGTAAAATAACAGAGTTTGTAACCGATTGGGCAAAAGAGTATGATATAAGCATTTACGATGAAGCCACACACAAGGGTTTCTTGCGCCATATTTACATAAGACGTGCCGAAAAGACAAATGAAATTATGGTTTGCCTTGTTGTAAATGGTGAAATACTACCCGAAAGCGACCAATTGGTAGACAGGCTTTTGTCACTTTGCGGTAATTCACTTAAAAGCCTTGTTATAAACATAAACCGCAAGGACACCAATGTTATTTTGGGTGATAAATGTAAAACGGTTTACGGTAACAACTATATAACCGATATTTTATGCGGTATAAAGGTGCGTTTGTCACCGCTTTCATTTTACCAAGTTAATAGGAATATGGCAGAAAAGCTTTATGAAAAGGCGCGCGAATATGCAAACCCAAAGGGTAAAAATATTATAGATTTATACTGCGGTGCGGGTACAATAGGGCTTTCTATGGCAAGGGACGCCAATAGCATAATTGGTGTAGAAATTATCCCCGAAGCTATCGAAGATGCAAAGTATAATACCAAAATTAACGGTATAGAAAATGCGCGCTTTATTTGTGCCGATGCAACCGATGCGGCAAAGCAGTTAGCAAGCGAAGGTGTAACTTGCGATGTGGTTATTGTTGACCCCCCACGCAAAGGCTGTAGTATGGAGGTTATAAATACTATAGCCGAAGGCTTTAAGCCAAAGGATGTAGTCTATGTTTCATGCGATAGTGCAACTCTGGCTCGCGATATTAAGCTGTTCAGCGAGAACGGTTACGAGCTTAAAGAATACACCCCTTGCGACCTTTTCCCTCGAACCTCACATGTAGAAACGGTTTGTCTGCTATCAAGAAAATAAATTTAGCAAATCTACGCAATTAAAAAGGGTGATAAATTTTGGATAAAAAATTCGATTCAAAAAACATAAGACTTACACTTAGTGTTATGAGTGATGTGCATATTAGCGGTAGCTGGTACCAAGGACCGAGTAAAAATCTGTTTATAAATGCTTTGGACTATGCGCGCTCGGTTGCCCAAAACTCTGTTGATGCGTATATTTTTACGGGTGATTTTGTTGACTGTATGAACTCGCGCGGAAATGTTTTGCTTAGTGATAAGTGGGGCCACGATTACGATAAGGCTAAGGCAGAGCAGTCTGCGCGTGAGTTTGAAAGTTTACGCGATTGCTTTAATAACCATATCCCAGATGATGCCGAAATTATATACTGCCTTGGTAATCACGATAGTACCAATTGCAATAATATTGCCCGCTTTATTGAAGAATTTTCGTCACGCGAAGTGATAGGAGATAACAAAAATTTTGAGCGTATGTACCGCACCGATTTGGATTTAGATGCTATGCGCAAGGGTATGCGACATTGTGTATGCAAGGATTATCATTTCCTATGTATAGATATTGTTACCGATTATGCCGAAACAATAGAATTTTTAAGGAAAAACCTTGACCAAATCACTGCAGAAGAGCCGCTTAAATATGTATTTGTGCTTTTCCACTATAAAACACCCGATACGCTTTTTGCATCTGATTTTGATAGATGCGATATGGCAAGTGCAGTAGATGAATTACTTAAAAATTATCCACAAGTAGTGCTTCTAACAGGGCATACCCATACCACAATATGTAACGAGCGTGCAATAATGCAAAAAGAATATACGAGCGTAGAATGTTCTTGCGTTAGCTATGTTGACAGTAATCTACTCCGTAATGAGCTTAATATACAACACAGTATGCATTATAAAATTTCTGAAGGCTTGCTTATTGAAATTGATAAAAACGGCAACTTAAAAATAACAAGGCTTGATTATCACAACAGAAGTATAATTAAGGATGCGTGGGTTTTACCTGCACCTAAGACCGATAATAGCCATTTAATAGTATATTCGCCTGACCGCAAATTTAAAGTAGAAACCCCAAAATTCCCTGAAAATGCTATGCTTACGCTAAATCAGGTAGAGGAGGGTATAGAAATTACAATACCAAAGGCTATTAGCAATAATGAAGATATATTCAGATATCAAATTATTTGTTACAACAGTTTAGGTTCTGCTAAGGTCTACTTTGTATCATCGCTTTTTTGCTACCGTGCAGAAGAAGGATATAAAGATGAGGTACTCTTGGCTGTAATACCTGATGCCAAGCTTTCGGATGTTTATAAAATAGCCGTTACAGCACAGGACTTCTGGTATAATGACAGTGAACCTTTAATAAAATATAAGGACTGATTTTATGGCAAAATCTAAAGAACTTATTCGCGCAGTAAAATTTACTTTAATTTCTATAAGCGCAGGTATTGTTCAGGCACTAAGCTTTACTTTACTTAACGAGCTATTACGTGCAAATTATTGGTTTGCGTATTTAGTAAGTCTTGTTTTATCGGTGCTTTGGAACTTTACCATAAATAGAAAATTCACCTTTAAATCTGCAAACAATATAAAGCTAAGTATGCTTTTGGTTGCGCTTTTCTATGCGGTGTTTACCCCTGTTTCTACATATTTGGGACACCTTGCCGAGAGTGCCGGTGTTAACGAATACATAGTATTGGCAGTATCTATGATTTCTAATTTAATACTTGAATATCTCTACACAAGATTTGTTGTTTATAGAGGCTCTTGCGATACTGCAAATCAAAGCAAATAAAAAATGCTGTCTTACATTTTGTAAGACAGCATTTTAATTTTATTGAATATTATTTTGCGTAGTCTACAGCACGACTTTCGCGTATAACGTTAACCTTAATTTGACCGGGATATTCAAGTTCGTTTTCAATTCGCTCTGCGATTTGATGCGACATAAGAATCATTTGGTCCTCGGTTACAACCTCGGGTTTTACTATTATGCGAATTTCTCTACCTGCTTGAATAGCAAACGAGCCTTCAACACCATTAAAGGAATTGGCGATTTCCTCCAATTTTTCAAGACGTTTGATATAGCTTTCGATATTTTCTCTGCGAGCGCCTGGGCGTGCAGCCGAGATAGCATCGGCAGCTTGAACAATGCAAGCAATAAGTGTTTTAGCTTCAACTTCACCGTGGTGAGCGTGAATAGCGTGAATAACTGTTTCGCTTTCGCGGTATTTTTTAGCAACTTCAACACCCAACTGAATGTGTGTACCCTCTTGCTCGTGGTCAAGCGCTTTGCCGATATCGTGTAAAAGACCTGCACGCTTAGCTAAGGTTACATCTGCACCCAATTCGGCAGCTAAAAGACCTGAAAGGTAGCAAACTTCGAGAGAGTGGTTAAGCACATTTTGACCGTAGCTTGTACGGTATTTCAACTTACCTAAAAGTTTAACAAGCTCGGGGTGAATATTGGGAACACCGGCATCAATAATAGCGCGTTCACCGGCTTCTTTAATAGTGGTGTTAACTTCGTTAGTAGCTTTAGTAACGGTTTCTTCAATTCTTGCAGGGTGAATACGACCGTCTAAAATAAGCTTTTCTAAAGTAACACGCGCGATTTCGCGTCTTACAGGGTCAAAGCTTGAAAGGGTAATAGCTTCTGGTGTATCGTCAATGATAAGGTCAACACCTGTTGCGGTTTCTAAAGCGCGAATATTACGGCCTTCTCTACCGATAATTCTACCCTTCATTTCGTCATTCGGTAAGGCTACAACTGAAACGGTTAAATCTGCCGAATGGTCAGCTGCGCAACGCTGAATAGCATGGCAAATAATATTTTTTGCAATACGGTCACACTCTTCCTTGGTGTGTTGCTCATGCTCCATAATCTTTACTGCCTTTTGGTGTACTAATTCGTCATCCAAAAGCTGTAAAAGGTGAGATTTAGCCTGTTCTCTTGTGAAGCCTGCAATTTTTTCAAGCAAGTCCATTTGGCTTTGCTTAAGTCTGTCACATTCTTCAATGCGCGCATCAATTTCTTTAGCGCGAACCGACAATTTTTCTTCCTTAGCTTCAAGATTGTCGATTTTTTTGTCAAGCGTCTCTTCTTTTTGTTGGAGACGGTGCTCTTGACGTTGTACTTCGCTTCTTCTTTCGCGAAGGTCCTTTTCGGTTTCTTGTCTTAAAATGTGGATTTCGTCTTTAGCTTCTAATAGAAGTTCTTTTTTCTTTTGTTCTGATGTTTTTATGGCGTCGTTCAAGATGCGTCTTGCTTCGTCTTCAGCAGAGCCTATTGCTGCTTCGGCAGACTTGCGGCGGTAAACCGAGCCTGCAACAAAGCCGATAACGGCAAGCACAACTGCGACGCCGCCCATAATAATGTACGGCACTGTAGTGCACCTCCTATATAATAAACACGGGTGTTTTTCTCAAGCCAAAGCATTTAAATTTGAACGCTTCGAATATAGACGGGAGCCGTGTATTTACCTCCCGAAATATGATTTTACTTTGTATAAAATGCAGTTCGCCAAAATCTACAAAAAACAAAGT
>JAFQOJ010000040.1 GCA_017403265.1 Clostridia bacterium | reverse complement strand
GGGTGAAATATACTAAAGATTAAATAGCTTACTTGAATTATTATGAGAAATTTCTAAAATTTCGTTTAAATTTTTACCTTTAATTTCCGCTATTTTTTGAGCGGTTAAATAAATCATTTCGGAATGATTGGTTTTTCCTCTATAGGGAACAGGTGTAAGATACGGCGCATCGGTTTCAAGCAAAAGACGGTCTAGCGGCAGCATTTTAACAACATCAGGTAACCTTTTGGCATTATTAAAGGTTATAACACCGCCAATGCCTATATACATACCAAGGTTTAAAATTTCTTCTGCCATTTCTACACTGCCTGAAAAGCTATGCAGAACACCTTTGGGATTATATTGCTTTAAAATGCTTAAAGTGTCACCGTGTGCCTCGCGGTCATGAACGATTATAGGTAAAGAAAGTTCCTTCGCTAACAAAATTTGCTTTATAAAAAGCTCTTTTTGTGCTTCTTTCTTCTGGGGCTCCCAATAGTAATCAAGCCCGATTTCGCCTATTGCTACGCATTTTTTATGTTTTGCGAATTCTTTGATTTGGTCTATTGTGGTATCAGAGTCTATATTACAAGGATGAATTCCAACTGCCGAATAGACAAAGGGGAATTTATCAGCAATAGCAAGGCTTTTTATAACGGTTTTCTTATCGCAACCGCAGTTTACGATTTTGTCTACTCCCATTTTGTGAATTTTGGGTAGTAATTCATCCAAAATACCGTCGAAGCGCTCGTCATCATAATGCGCGTGCGAATCGAAAATCAGCCCGTCACCGCTTTTGGTTATATTAGAAAATTCCATTATCTTATTTTGCTTCCTGCGGGTACATCGTCTATGAAAATAACCTTAACATCATCTCCACAGTCGGCGGCTAAAATCATACCTTGGGATTCAATACCGCAAAGCTTGGCAGGTTTAAGGTTAGAAACCAAAATTACGGTACGGTTTACAAGCTCTTCAGGTGTATAGAATTTAGCAATACCCGACGCTACTGTGCGTTCACCATTGCCGTCGTTCAAGGTGAGTTTTAAAAGCTTTTTAGCCTTTGGCAGACTTTCGCAAGCAGTAATTTTAGCGGCAGTAAGCTCTACCTTGCAAAAGTCTTCTATGCCGATTTCAGCAATAGTTGCAACATTCTCTGCTTTTTCTTTTTCGGTTTGTTTCTTAGCTTGCTCCTCTGCAATTTCTGCTAAAACCTTTTCTGTATCAATGCGGGCGAAGAGGGGAGTAGCAGCGCCTACTGTAAAGGCATTAGTTACACCGAATTCGAGTGTAGTATCATTATTAGCAAGCTGTACTTTAATTTTACCACAGCTTTCAGGGATTACGGGGTAGAGCATAATGCTAAGCATACGAATACATTCAAGCAGATTATAAAGAACAGTATTAAGGCGCTCTTTATTGCTTTCGTCCTTAGCTAAAGCCCAAGGCGCAGTTTCGTCAATATACTTATTGCAACGCTTTGCAAGTGACATAATACAGTCTACCGCTTCGGCATTGTGGTAGTTATTCATTAAGTCTTGATATTTTACAATTGCTTCGTTTGCTACGTCTATCAGTTCTTTATCAAAATCGTCAAAAAGCTTGCCCTTTGTAACTGTACCGCTAAAATATTTATTAGTCATAGCAACAGAGCGGTTTACAAGGTTACCTAAGGTATTAGCAAGGTCTGCATTGTATTTTGCAATAAAGCTTTCGTAGGTAATAGTGCCGTCCTGAGTGAATGGAATTTCGGACAAAAGATAATATCTTACCGCATCAATACCGAATCTTGCGGCTAATTCGTCAGGGTAGATAACATTACCCTTAGATTTACTCATTTTATCTTCGCCCACAAGCACCCATGGATGACCTAAAACCTGTTTGGGTAGTGGAAGTCCCAAAGCCATAAGAATAATAGGCCAATAAATTGTGTGGAAGCGGACAATGTCTTTACCTATAACATGCAAATCAGCAGGCCATAATTTATCGAACTGTTCAGTAGAGCCTTCGGGATTATAGCCGATACCTGTAATATAGTTTGATAAAGCGTCAAGCCATACATAAGTTACATGTTTTTTATCAAATTCAACAGGAATACCCCAAGTAAAAGAAGAACGCGAAACGCAAAGGTCGGATAGCCCTGGCTTTAAGAAATTGTTAATCATTTCGTTCTTGCGAGATTCAGGCTTGATAAAATCGGGGTGTTGTTCGTAGTATTCAAGTAGTTTATCCTGATATTTGCTAAGCTTTAAGAAGTATGCCTCTTCTTTAGAATCAATAACTTCTCTGCCGCAGTCGGGACATTTACCGTCTACTAATTGAGACGGAGTAAAAAAGGATTCGCAAGGAACGCAGTATTTACCTTCATAGTGACCTTTATAAATGTCACCTTGCTCGTAAAGCTTTGTAAAAATCTTTTGGACGGCGGCTTCGTGGTCCTGGTCGGTTGTTCTTATAAATTTATCAAAATCGGTATTAAGGCTATCCCAAACAGCTTTAATAACGCCTGCGGCATTATCCACATACTCTTTGGGCGTAATACCTGCTTCTTTAGCTTTTTCTTCAATCTTTTGGCCGTGCTCATCAGAGCCGGTCATTAGAAATACATCAAAGCCCTGCTGCTTTTTATAACGCGCAATCATATCGGCAAGTACAATATCGTAAGCGTTGCCAATGTGCGGCTTGCTCGAAGCATAGACTATAGCAGTTGTAATATAGAATTTTTTATTTTCTGGCATAAAGGACACTCCTTTGATTTTGTTGTAAATGGTTTACGGTTTTTCAAACAAATATGCTATGTATGATACTGCGGTGCAGATAAGCGAATATAAAAGTATAGTAGTTCCGCCTACAATTGTGGTAGAGCCTGCAAATGACGAATATGCAAAAAACATAATGCCTAAAACTGCAGATATAATATACATAACTGTTAAGATGGTATTAGAACGCTTGATTTTTGAAGCGCAGTTCATGATTCGCGCTATAGAAATATTACCAAAACGGAAAACTGCAGGCGCCGAGAAACTATCTCGCTTCACAGCGGTGTTTTTATACATATGGTAGCCTGCGTTGGTCATTATCATAACCGAATCGCTGTAAAGACCTAAATAGTCGCAAATCATTTCTTCGTTTATATTCGGGTCGGTATTGTTTACAAGCATTGTTACACCCGCTTTGGAGAGTTTACGCAGTTCATACGCAACATCAGGGTCAACATTATATTGTACAACAAGTAACGCGCAAACTTTATCGGTGCTTGCAACATAAACGGGGAAGTAACCGCTACGTAAAATTTTGCGGTCAACTTCAATATCGGGGACATCTATACCGTGTGCTTGCATTAAGGTGCGGTTGCCGATAAATAAAAGCTCGTCATCTACCCAACCTGAAATACCCATTCTTTCTTCGTATTTAATGGTATCCGAATCGGGCAAGGAATCAATATTACTGTCACCTGTAATAGATTTAAATATATTTGCCAAGGGACTGTTAAGGCTTTCAGTTAGAGAAGCGGCACGCAAAATAGTTCTATCTAAGTTGTTTTCGGATAAAACCTTCATTTGATGCAGTGTTACGGTGCCTTTTGGGAAAATATCTATGGAATTAAGCATTAAGCCGTTTGCCATTTCAATGTGTGCGGCGGCGGTTTGTCCCGCAATCATACTGCCTTTTTTATTAAGCTTTTTAGCGGCGGCATAAAGCGGGAAGTTGTTGATAAAGAATACCGACGGCAAGGAAGCAAAGCACAAAATACAGGCGGCGGCATAAAGGCCGAAAACCACACCGTTATAATAATTGGCGGCGGCAATTGCCGAAACGATTGCCATAATAAGCGATAGTATGGTAATAATAGGCATTTTTCCGTTTAAAAAACTGCCGTAAGTAGAATATTTTATAAAATCGCTTACACGGTTGCACTGCTGTGCGGCGGCGATAAGTGCATCACCTTCAATGCGGTTTTTAGACATAGCAAAGGTTACTGTACTGTCATCAATAAGTCTTACCGCGTTTTTGGTGCCTTCTTTAGAAATTTGCCTTAGGTTTGAAAGCATATAAGATTCTTTTCTAAATTTAGACAAAGCGCGAAGGGATAGTATTCCTGATAGAAGAAGTATTGTATCAAGCACTATTTCTCCAGTTAGTATTCCCATAACAGCATAGGCTAATACTAAAAGCGAAGCAATAGAAGGGCAAACATCAGCAACTGATTTTTTTGAAAATACAGTTTTAAGGCTTAGAAACATATCACAATTTAATAATATACTTATGAATGTAAGCGAAGTGCATACAATCATAGTAGGCATTGTTTTGCCTAAAACCAAGCCCGACATAAAAGGCAATTTCATAAATGCTAAAATAACGGTTATAAAGAAAGAAAATACTGTAACTAAAAAGCCGCGTCTTTTAGCAATTGAAAACTTGCGTATGTATTTTTTGATATTACTTTCATTTTCAATTTCTTCTTCGGGAACAAAATCTTCAAATTCACTTTTTTCAAGTTCAATTGTTTCACCCGAGCTTATATTTTCATAATTTTCAACAGGTACGATTTCGCCCGTAAGGTCTATGCTTTGGGTATTGCTTGTAACCATAACCTTTGCCTTTTTGGTTTGCTCGTCACTTATAGGGGTAAAGGTGATTGTGCCTGCTTCTTCTAAACTGTTACCTTGCTCTGTCGGCTCAATTTCGGTTTGAAGCTCTGTAACATTAAAGGGAACGCTTGATTGAACATTTTCAAAAAATGCGTTAATTTCAATAACTTCCGTATCTGCATTAGGCAAGGGCTCTTCCTTAACAAAAGGTTCTGGCTGGGCGATTGGCTCGCTTTTACCTAAATCGTCTACCGTAATATCATACTGCTCGGCTAAGCGGTCTATATATTTTTGACGATTGTTTTCAAGAATTTCGGCAACGCTTTGTAGCTTATAAAGCGGAGCTTGGTTATGAGATGCGTTATTACCTTCAGAGTCCGTAATAAACGGCTTGCATTTTTCAAGCAGGGTTTTTTTACTCTCTGTTACAGCAGTCTTTGGCTCTTCGGGCACAGCTTCTTTTTTTGTGGGTTTTATATCTTCAGGCTCTTTAAGGGGAACGGTATCTGTAACGGCTGAAGGTTCTGCCGTTTGTAGCATTCGCTGTCTTAAAGATTCAAGTGCCGACTTTCCGTCATATCTTTGGGCATTGGGCACTTTATTTCCTAAAACCTCGTCCACAGTAAGCTTATGCGCAGGAGCTACTTTCGGACTTTGCGGGGTAATAATATCTTCACTTTTTGGAGCATCTATTATAAAACCGTCATCTTTTTTCTTTTGAGAAAAGAATTTCATTCTTATCTATCCTAACTTCTTTTTTTTCTTACTACTTCGTACATTAATACACCTGCCGCAACCGATGCGTTAAGTGAATTAATTTTGCCTAGCATTGGAAGACTTACAATTTCATCACATTTTTTGGCGGTTAAGGTGCCAATACCTTTGCCTTCGTTACCTATAACTAATGCGGTAGCGCAGTTAAAGTCTACCTTTTCGTAGTCGATGCCGTCCATATCTGCGCCGAACACCCAAACACCGTTTTCTTTTAAAAGGTCAATGGTGTTCGGGATATTGGTGACGCGTGCTACTCGCATATATTCAAGCGCGCCGCTTGCACTTTTAGCAACTGTTGCATTAAGTGAGGCGCTTCTGCGTTTGGGAATAATTATTCCGTGAACACCACAAGCCTCGGCAGTACGGATTATAGCACCTAGGTTATGGGGGTCTTCAATTTCATCACAAACTATAATAAAGGGTTGTTCTCCCTTTTGGTTTGCATAGTCTAAAATATCTTCTACTGTGCAATATTCCTGCTCTGCAAATAAAACCGCTACACCCTGGTGATTAGCATTACCGCAGTAATAATCTAATTTTTGGGGGCTTACTTCCTTGATTAAAATACCCTTTTGCTTGCATTTCGCAATAATAGCGGTTACACTGCCGCCCGATACACCGTGGGCTACAAGCAAACGGTCAATCTCTCTGCCTGAACGCACTGCTTCAAGCACAGGATTGCGCCCGCAAATAATATTATATCCTTGTTCTTTTTTGTCTTCCATTAATCTAAACACCTTAATCATAATAATGAAATAGGGCAGGCGAAACAATCCTGTTTCGCCGCAAAATCTTTGATTTTGCGACAAATTTTTACTAAAAATTTGTCCTTTTCCATTGCAATGAGTGTCGTGCAAAATTAAAGATGATAATTTAATTTTGCCAAAGCCACTTAATAAGTGGCTTGTCGAAACGATTTTAGAGCATTTCGACTAACAACAATCATTGTTATACATAATAAAGTATAACATAAATAGAAGCAAAATTAAATAGTAAATTTTATAATATTAAGGAATTTTTTACAAAAAATAATAAAAAGAAGAAAAGGAGTTTATTATGAAAGAAATTTGTATAAAAAAAGTTGAGGGTTTTGAGGTTTTGGATTCGCGCGGTAATCCAACTGTGGCGGTTAAGGTTACGCTTTGTGACGGAAGTGAAGGCTACGCAATTTCGCCATCAGGTGCGTCTACAGGTGTGTTTGAAGCACACGAAAAGCGCGACGGTAGTGAACGTTTTGGCGGTAAAGGTGTTAAATCTTGTGTAGAACTTATAAATGGCGAAATTTCAGACAGGCTTATCAATTTAAAAACCGTAAATCAGCGTAAGGTTGATGAATTTTTAATAAAACTTGACGGCACAGAAAATAAATCCCGCTTAGGTGCAAACTCGGTTTTAGCTGTTTCTTTAGCGGTTGCAAAGGCAGCGGCGCGAGCTTATAATATGCCGTTATACCGTTATTTAGGCGGTATAAATGCACGAAAACTTCCACGTCCAATGCTTAATATCTTAAACGGCGGCGCTCATGCTAAAAATAATATTGATATTCAAGAATTTATGATAACACCTGTAGCGGCTTCAAGCTTTTCCGAAGGCTTGCGTTGGTGCACCGAAATATACCACGCACTAGGTAAAATATTAAAAGAAAATGGTAAGGCGACGGGTGTTGGCGACGAAGGCGGTTTTGCGCCCAATCTTGAGAGTGATGAAGAAGCTATAGAAATAATAATTGAAGCAATAAAAAAGGCAGGTTATACCACCGACCAAATAAAAATTGCGCTTGATGTTGCTTCAAGCGAATGGTACAAGGACGGCGAATATCTAATGCCTAAACGAAATAAGAAAATGACATCTGACGATTTAATTGAGTATTATAAGCAGTTGAGCGAAAAATATCCTTTGATTTCTATTGAAGACGGTGTAGCAGAAGAAGATTGGGAATCTTGGCGGAAGCTTACAAAAGAACTAGGCGGCAAAATTCAACTTGTAGGGGACGATTTGTTTGTTACAAATACCGTGCGTCTTAAAAAGGGAATAATAGAAAACTGTGGTAATGCAATACTTGTAAAGCCTAATCAAATAGGCACTTTAAGTGAAACCTTAGATGTAATCTATATGGCGCAAGAAAACGGTTATAACGTAGTGATTTCGCACCGTTCGGGTGAGAGCGAGGATACAACAATCGCCGATTTGGCGGTGGCGGTTAATGCAGGGCAGATAAAGACGGGAGCCCCAGCTCGTAGCGACCGCACCGCAAAGTATAACAGACTTTTGATTATAGAGCAAACCCAAAATTAAAATAGCGGTTGCCTTAATTTTAAGGCAACCGCTTTGGTTTATTGTGGTCTTAAATCGTTTGGGAATTCGGTATCTCGCTGCAAATTGTAAATCATTGGCTGAACTAAATTATAAACTTCTTTTGCATTTTCTAAATGCTCAAATACATTTGTTTTATCGCCAAAAGAATCGAAAGAAATATTACCGCTGTGGAATACCTTGTTGAATAAGCCTATTTGATGATTTACATTATTTATTTCTTTAAAAAAGAGAGATGTTTCATTTACGGCAAAAAAACCGCCTTGGAATACAATTCTTTTATTCGTTATGTAATAAGTAGTATTTTTCCAACGACTCCTAGCGGAAATTAAATTACCTAACCAAATCCAAACGGGCATTAAATGCAAAGTGAAAAATGGTATAATAAATAACAAAAATTCGCCTTCTATAATGCTTGAAATAATAATTTCTAAATCCAAGCATAGCCATACGATAGCGATTGGTAAAAACGCTACAGATTTTGTAAAAATAAAACCGTTTTTCTTTGGTTTTCCTTGCCAATGTATAATTTCTCCCGAAGTAAGCTCTAATGCTTGGGGATTATTGTTTTCGTAGTCTTTAAGCATAATAAATTTCTCCTTGAAACTTGCTATCAATATTATAGCATAGGGATTTTGATATTTCAAGCGGAGTTGTTAAAATGTTATCATTTTAAAATTCTGTTTTTAAAAAGAAATTTTTTATAATTATTGAAGTTGTTTTTTGGGTGTGGTATAATAAATAAAACTATTATCTTAAGAAACAGGGGAAACAAAAATGCTAGATTATGATTTTATATGCAAGGTGGAAGAAGCTAATTTATACAAAAGATTTTTGCCTTATGCAGTAGGTTCTCCAAAGCGCGAAATAACCTCTGACGATTCCTACGATAGAGCTAATTTTGTGTTTTTTACAGATAGCCATATTGACTTTATGGAACCCGACGCTTGTATGGATAACTTAAAGCGCACTATTGCTTTTTCGAATGAATCACCAATTGTTTTTGATGCGGTGATAAATGCGGGCGATGCTATAACACCTTTCTTCCTACAAGATAAAACGTTACCTTTATTACATGCGAAAGCATTCTTTGATGAAGCTAAAAAAAGCCGTAGTCCTTTCGTATTTGCTAAGGGTAATCACGACTGCAATTGTTGGTGGAACAAGCCTGAAAACGTGCTAACCGACAGCGATTATTCTAATCTTTTTTATTGGTTTTCTGAAGAAAATTTTGGCACCGTACATCAAACAAAAGCAAACGGCTACCGTTCTACTTGGAATTATTTAGATATAGAAAAGCAAAAAATCCGTATTATCAGCGTTGATTTTCAGGACATTGATAAAACCGTTACAGATGAAAAGGGTGAAGTTAAGTACTTCAGTGGTGACGGACGCCGTTATATCTCTAACGAGCAAATGAATTGGATTGCCAACGTTGCTTTAAACTTTGATGAAAAGCCTGAAAAGGATTGGGGCGTAATTATAGTTGGCCACGATTATAAAGGAAAATACCCCGATTTTGAAAACGTAGGCGAAAAGTTACTTGATATATGCGCGGCGTTTAATAACGGCGAAACCTATGAGCATCACTATAAGAACGAGATTAATTCGTTCTTTGATTTAGATGTAAAAGCTGATTATACACGTTATAAGGATTTGGATAAAAAACCTCATATGATTTGTTGGCTTATGGGCCATATTCACGATGATGTTCACGAGGTAAGGAAGGGCATTCACTTAATTTATACCCGCAATGCCTCTTCTTCAATGCGTAGTGGTGATGCCCGTGTGTTAAGACTTCCAGGTACCGTTACCCAAAACGCTTTTGATGTTGTAAATATTGATACCCACACTCGTAAAATCCGTATGTTCAGGTATGGTGCAGGTGTGAATTGCTATGGCGAAGGTGGAGACCGTTTCTTGCCTGATGGCCTTAATTATTAACCACAAAAGGACTATGACATTTTTTAGTGTCATAGTCCTTTTGTGGTATCAATCGCTATAATCCATATTTTCAAAGCATACCCGTCTAAATTTAATGAAATCAGGATTATTTTCAAAAAATTTATAAAGCTCATCGTAGGCTTTTTTCTTTGGTATACTAAAATATTTAAAACCTTTGTTGTTTTGGTTTTGCTTTAGGTCGTTTACTTTAATATCGGGTATGATATCTAAATTGCCAAAATAATCGTAGAGATAAGCCTGTGTAAGATATTCTTCGGCTTTTCTGGATATGGTGATATCCTGATGGCTCGTCAGCTTGATTATGTAGGGGATACCTTCGTCGCCAAGTTCATAAATAGCATCAATATCGATTGTATTAAGTCTTCCGTTTATGTAGCTTTCGTAGTTATATCGCGCACAAACTAAATTTACATTAACAGTACCTAGCGCTAATATAACGCATCCTGCAGTAATTAAAGCAGTTTTTATAATATTGACTTTTTTAATGTAAATTCGCAAAATTACGCTTATAAAAACAATGCTCAAAAACAGCATAAACGCACTTGTTGTAACGCGAAGTACCGTCATACCGTAGGTATCAATGTAAAGTACCATTTTTGAAATTGCGGTTGCTATTATAATAAGCGTGAAAATTGAAATAAAGGTTGTTAGAACTTTTATCCCAACACAAGCCTTGCCCTTTTTCTTTTTGGAAATAAGTAGGCTTAAAAATACTAAACCTAAATTTATAACGGCGATTACGCACATTTCAAAAAAGCCTTTGCGGGCGTACTGGGCGTAGGTAATTTCACCGTTTGGTAAAAAGCCTTTAAATGCACTAAAGAAGTAAGCAAGCTGTGAAAACAAGTAGAGTAAATAACAAAACCCAATGGCAGACAAAAATGAGATTAAGTATACATTTTCAATACCTTTAAATTTGGGCTTTGGAAGTTTTGAAATTCGATTGTTTTTAAGCGAAAAACCGTATGAAATTATGAAAATCGACAGGATAATACCGAATACGGCTTTGAGTATTGTTGAAAAGGTATTTTGGAAAATATTGTTCATCATACCGCGAAAGGCGTCATCTGAAGAGATTAACAAAGGTACTATCACAAATAATACAGGTACGGCGCAAACAAGCCCTATAATTACTTTTCCAATATCCTTTTTATCACCGTTTTTATTTGAAAAGAGAGATTTTAACGATATTGCGGTGTTGCTAAGTGTTGAAGCCGCCGAATAAAAAACACCCACAGTTTTTCGGTTGCCCTTTGATATGCCATTTGTTAGATTATCAAAGCATACAAGCGCTAATAGAAAGCTTATTAAAACCCCGAAAAAGCGTACGCTGCCGTTTGTAGTGGTGACATAAATTAGATTTGTGCCAAGGGAAAGCGAGCCGCAAACGGTGGAGAAGACGCTTATTCTACTACACTTTTTAAAATAAATTGCAAAAAGTAAAATTGTAAAAATACCCGTTAACAAATAACCCAAAGCAAAGCCGCCAAAAACTCCGAAAATTGATAAGAAAATACCCAATATTACGGCACACATTGCAAAAGCCAAGTCACTCTTTTTAAGTTCAAAGAGCGGTTTGTGCACGGGAGAGATAGGATTTATTTTATCGTTTTCCATAACATTACTCCTTATATTTAATAATATCACCCGGCTGGCACTCAAGCTTTTTGCAAATGGCTTCAAGGGTAGAAAAGCGTATTGCTTTTGCTTTGCCTGTTTTAAGTATGGAAAGATTTGCGGGTGTAATGCCTATTTTTTCGGCAAGTTGGAGCGAAGTCATTTTTCGCATTGCCAATAAAACATCTAAATCAATTTCAATCATTTTGGGCACCCCGCTTCATATTGTAAGCTCGTTTTCGGCTTTAATTTCCACCGCGTTTTGCATTACATTTTTAACTACGCGCAGCATAAGCCCTACAAAAGCCGCCGCTACGGCTATGCATAAAAATGGGATATAAAGAATACCGCCCACAAATGTTATAGCGGCTACTGCAAAACAACACCACGAAATACGGCGTAGATACTTGGTATTCTGAAAAATGAAAATCTCATCCTTTTTTATGTTAAGAAGTAGCCTTAAGAGACTGTAGAGTGTGATGTATGCAAATATGGCACAGGGGTAGAAGCAAGCACAAAAGATGGTAAGAATTGATTTAATTGCAGGAAGACCTACACTTAAACCACGGTAGGCGCTGAGCCACTTCACTACCGCCCACGGACCAAAAAATAACCCTGCTGTTAGGATGACGGCAAATATAAAGCACACAACAATTGATAAGGTGACAGACCTTTTTCTATTCCACATAAAAATTACCTCCAAAACCTTTTTGTGCCATCATAATAACACAAAAATTATCGTTTGTCAATAATTAAATTATCGAAAAACAATAATTTTTCAAATGTGCCGAAATTATGAAGATAAAAAAGGACGAGAAAAATCTCGTCCTTTTTAGAAAATTTATAACAATTTTTAGTTAAGTCTTACCTTGTCAAGACCGCCTTTAAGGAAACAAAATCTGTTTTTAAGAATACTTCTAAAGAAGTAGCAGTCAAATACAGGTTTGAGTACGTCTTCATTTTTAAATGAGTAGTCAAACGCTTCTTCCAAAAGTTTTTCACAAAGTTCTTCATCGCCATCAATTCTCGCTACTATTGCTTTACCGAAGAGAGAGTATATAACCTTATGGTGATTTAAATATGTCCATGAATCGTGTTCACAGGGGTCATACTTAATAAGGTTTTTATCGATAACTGCTTGGAATTCGTCCATAGCTGCCAAGGCATCAATAATACCTTGCTTAAAGGCAGCAACATCGGTGCATTCTTTTTCACCTTTTAGAATACCAAGGTCAAATTTTTCGGAAAGAAGGGCAAAATATTCCTTTAGCGGCTCTACAGTACCTCTACCGAAAGCACCGTGATAAAGCTTTGTTCTGATAGTTTCGAAATCTGCATCTTTGTTCCATAAAATTTTTGCCATAGCGGTCATTCCAATAGAAGTTGGGAATGCATTACGGTTAAGCTGACAGCTAATATATCCGTCAAGACCTAATCCGTCAAAGTGGCTAATGTCTGTAAAGAGCACTTTAGCCATACCTTCGCCGCCTGCATCAAGCATAAAGTCCCACATAAAGTGGTAATCAAAGTCAACATATTCGGTATCAAATATTTGTTGCCAAGCATAAAGATGAGATAGGTTTTCATCAATGTCAAGGGGCTTTTTGAATGTATTAAGCGGATAACGGGGTTCTTCTTTTAAACGGAATGTTTCGGGGAAGGTGTTTGCAAATGTACGGGTAATAGGCGCAAAGCCTAAAACTACATATTCCGGATGGCGAAGTTTTGTTTCAAGCGGGGAACAAATAGAATCAAGATAAATAAGCGGAACAATTTTGGATTTAATACCCTTTTCAACAAATCTATCAGTGATTTCGTTTACTATGTTAAGATAATGGTCAGCGCAGGTCTTTTTAAGACATTCTTCGCACTCGCAAGAGTTGTTAAGATGGTCTGAAAGCCAGAAGTGTATGTAATCGGTTTCAGGGTTTTTGAGTGCATATTCGGTAACTGCATCGGCAATTCTTGCAATAACTTTGGGGTTAGAGTTGCAAAGCTGTGTTAGGAATGGACTATTAAGTGTTAATTCACGCTTACCGTTAACCATAGCGCAAAGGTTAAGATATTCTTCTGGGATTTCTTCAGGCTTTGGTTGGAATTCTGGGTCTTCGCTTATACCGAATGCAAGGTTGTGCCAACCGTGACCCTTGCGGTGCAGCATAAGACCGCGTTTTTTAATTTCTTTTACAAGCACCTTCATAAAGTCGGTAATTTCTTCTTGAGTTAAAGACTTACCTTCTTTATATGGGTTAGAAAGGTGTCTGTACCATCTTTGGAAGAAGGTTAATGAGTCTTCAAACTGAATAAAGTAACCGTTCATACCAACCTTTGGTAGCCATTCAACCATATCAAGTACGTTTTCAAAGCTAATAGCACCTTCAATACACATTGTGCGGTGGCGCTTCCAAGCCTTTTCGTTAATGTAAACATCTGTACTAAATGGGTTTTCGGGGTAGTGGTCGCCATTAACACCCGGTCTTGCCCAGGTCATACCCCATTCTTCTAAAAGGCGATAAACACCAAACAGTACGCTACGTGGATTAGATGCAGCAATAAAGCCTTTTGCATTATGCACGTCAATAACGTAAGCGTCATCAAGCTCACGGTCTTCCAGTTCCATTTCAATACCAAAGTCTTCAAAAAGACCTATAGAAACGTTAGCTCTTACGCCTAAACGCTTTAAATATCTCTCTAATTCTTCTTTTGCAAAATTTATAGTGGGATTATTCATTTTACTCCGCCTTTCAATTTTGTTCTAATGTGATTATAACTTGTATAATATAAAATGTCTACAAGAAAAATGTAAAAAATTTTGTTTTTTTAGAATAACGGTGGTGGGGGAAGCTCGGGATTTAAGAAGTTAATACGCTCGTTGGTCATACGTGCATAGAACATACAGTCAAGCACAGGTTGTATAATATCTTCGTTTTCGAAAGCTACCTGTTGTGACTGCGTTTTGTATTCTTCAGCCTTTTCGTATTCGGCACCTAAACGTGCAATAAGAGACTTACCTAAAAGGGAATATATTTTTCTGTGCACGCTCAAAAACTCCCAAGAAGCCTTATGGCAGGGGTCTTCTACGCCAAGATGCGCTTCAATGCAGTCCTTCATATCGTCCATTTTCTTAATTGCGGCTTCAATACCTGCTTTAAATTCATCTGTATTAAGCGGCTTTTGGTTGCGAATAACACCTATATCAAAGCTTTTAGACAAAAGAGAAAAATAATCGCACAATAACTCTGCTGAATCTTGCCCAAATGTAGCAGCATATAATTTTCTACGCATAGCGTCAAAATCAAAATTGCTTTTCCATAAGGCTTTTGCGATTGTTGTCATAGCTATAGAAGAAGGGAAGGCGTTGCGTTGTAATTGACAGCTTATAAAGCCGTTAAATCCTAAGTTGTCAAAGTTTTTAATATCTTGGTGTGCAATTTTTGATATAGCTTCACCGCCTGCATCAAAAATATGGTCCCACATTAAATGGTAGTCAAAATCTACAACGTCGCCCGAAAATACTTTTTTCCATTCAGGTATAAAGGCAAGGTTTTCATCAACCGAAACAGGCATAACAAAACCGTTGGTTTTGTATTCGGGTATGGTTTTAACGTTGTATTTATCGGGGAAGGCTTCGGAAAAAGTACGTGTAATAGGCGCAAACATTAGTACCATATTATCAGGGTGGGTAAATTCGGTATTAACAGGTGGCCAAAGGGTATTAAGGCAAACATCAAATACAACTTGTGTTTTGTGGCCTTTTTTAGCAATCTCTTCGGCAATGGAATTTACAATCCTAAGATAATGGTCGGTGTAGCGGTCTTTTATACATTCTTCGCATTCGCAGGTGTTGTTGTACCAGTCGCCCGGCCAAAAATGTACTGCATCTGTATCGGGGTTATTTTCTAAATATTTTAAAACCTCGTCAACTAATTTTTGCTTAATTTTGGGGTTGGAGTAACAAAGCTGAGTTTGTAAAGGACGGTTGTTCCAACATTTTCTTTCCCCGTTTACCAAAGCGCAAACGTCGTGGAAGGACTGTGGGATTTCATCATCGCTATATTCGTGCCAACCGTCATCAGGCATACCGAAAGCGGTGCAGGTCCAACCATGCCCCATTTTTTGAACAATAAGACCGCGTTTTTTGATTTCTTCGGTCATTATTTTTACAAATTCTTTTGATTTTTCTACGGTGTGATTTTCAGGCTTTTTAACCGTGCTGTATTGGTGGTCATACCATCTTTCAAAAAATTCGTGTGCGGTAGAAAATTGGATAAAATAGCCGTTCATGTAAACCTTTGGCAACCAATCAATCATATCAATTACGTTTTCAAAAGAAACGGCACCTTCAATACACATAATACGGTGGCGTTTTTCGGCTATTTCTTTGATTTCTACATCGGTTGCTTTGCAACTTTTAGGATAGTGAGTACCGTTAGGACCGGGACGTACCCAAGTTATACCCCATTCTTCTAAAAGGCGGTAAACGCCAAAAAGAATGCTACGCTCGTTAGAGCCTGCAATATAGCCCTTTTGGTTTTTTACGGATATTTGAAAAGCATCGTCACGGTAGGGGTCAGGTACAGTTATCGTAATGCCAAAATCTTCAAAAAGACCGAGCGAAATATCGGCTTTTACCTTTAAAATTTTTAAATATTTTTGCAATTCTTCGTATGCAAAATCTAAAACGGTTTTGTTCAAAAAATCACACCCTTAAGCGTTTTTTTCATAATATCATTATAAAATTTATTTTTCAAGTTGTAATAAGCATTTCTTTACCATAATGCACAAAAAAGAGACGATAGTACACATTAATGTGATGTGCACCGTCTCTTTCTTTTAAATTAAAATAGTGGTGGTGGCGGAAGCTCAGGATTTAAGAAGTTAACGCGCTCGTTAGTCATACGCTTATAGAACATACAGTCAAGAACGGGTTGTATAATATCTTCATTTTCAAATGCAACCTGTTGCGACTGTTTTTTATATTCCTCTGCTTTTTCGTATTCGGCATCAAGGCGAGCAATAAGCGACTTTCCAAGAAGTGAATAGATTTCTCTATGAATTTGTAAATATTTCCAAGAATCTTTCTGGCAAGGGTCTTCTACATTGAGATGTGCTTCAATGTAATCTTTTATGTCATCCATAGCCTTAACCGAAGCTTCAAGACCTGCTTTAAACTCGGGTGCATTAAGTGGCTTTTGGTCGCGGATAACGGCGATATCAAAGCTCTTAGAAAGAAGAGCAAAATAGTCACAAAGGGTGTCGACTGCATCTTCGCCAAAGGTAGCGGCATATAAATCTCTTCTCATTTTTTCAAAATCTGTACCGTGATTCCAAAGCGATTTAGCGATAGAGGTCATAGCGATAGAGGATGGGAAAGCATTACGCTGTAACTGACAGCTTATAAAACCGTTAAGACCGAGATTATCAAAGTTTTTCATATCTTCGTGGGCAATACGGGCAATAGCTTCACCGCCAGCATCGAAAATATGGTCCCACATAAGATGATAGTCAAAGTCGATAGCATCACCTTGGAAGCGCTGTTTCCAAGCGTGCAGGTATGCAAGGTTATCATCAACATTTACAGGTAAAACAAATCCGTTATGTTTATATTCCGGAAGTGTAGTAACATTAAATTTATCGGGGAAGGATTCGCCGTATGTACGGGAAATGGGGGCAAACATCATCATCATATTATCAGGATGCTTAATTTCGGTATTAGTGGGATGAGCACGGTTAGTACCTGTGCTAAATACTATTTGTGTTTTAAGACCCTTTTGGGCAAGTTTATCACAAATGGAATTAACCATATTGATATAATGTGCTGAATAGCGGTCAACCTTCATACATTCATCACATTCACAGGTGTTGTTATACCAGTCACCAAGCCAGTAATGAATAACGTCAACATCGGGGTTTTCTTCGGCATATTTAAGAACCTGATTAACAAGCTTTTCGTGAACCATAGGGTTAGAATAGCAAAGCTGAGTCTGTAAAGGACGGTTATTCCAACACTTACGTTCGCCGTTTACCATAGCGCAAATATCGTGGAACTCTTGCGGGATATCTTCATATTCGTATTTGTGCCAGCCGTCATCAGGTAGACCAAAGGCGGTGCAGTTCCAACCGTGACCCATTCTATGAAGTAACAAACCACGCTTTTTGATTTCCTTACTCATTAGTTTAACATATTCTTCGGATTGCTCAACAGTATACGGCTCGGGTTCTTTAACGGTGCTTTGTTGGTGCTTGTACCAACGCTCGAAAAATTCGTGTCCCTTACTAAACTGAATATAATATCCGTTAAAGCCTACCTTGGGTATCCATTCAATCATATCAAGGGCGTTTTCAATAGAAATAGCGCCTTCAATACACATAATGCGGTGACGCTTTGCTGCAGCTTCTTTGATTTCTACATCAGGTGCTGTGCAGGTTTTAGGATAGTGTGTACCGTTAGGACCGGGTCTTACCCAAGTAATGCCCCATTCTTCCAAAAAACGATAAACGCCCAAAAGTACACTGCGCTCGTTAGAGCCGGCAATAAAGCCCTTTTTGTTTTTAACCGAGATAACATAAGCGTCATCACGGTATGGGTCTTTAAGCTCCATCTCTACGCCGAACTCAGAAAATAAGCCAAGAGAAATTTCGGCGCTTACGCCTAATTTTTCAAGGTATTTTGCTAATTCTTCGCGCGCGAAGTCTATAACATCATATTTCATAAATAAACCTCCATATAAAGTTTTTTACATTCTAATTTTAACATCTATAAAATACTACTTCAATAAAAAATTTGGCTTTTTATAGTAAATTTGTGGTGTACAAACTGCTTTTTCCTTCAAAAATTCGCAATTTCTTGACAAAATGTACGGTTTTATATATAATTTTAGTGATTGGAGGGATTTTTGTGGAAAGCACCTATGAACTGCATTTAGCACTAATGAACAGCGAATTTCCGCTTAAAATTAAATTACAACCCCAACGCGACACAGGTTACATTCATTGGCACGAGAATTTGGAAATGCTTTACTTTTTAGAGGGTGACTGCAAGGTTATAAACGGTAATGAAGAACTTCAGGTTAAAGCTGGGGATATTGTTGTTTTTAATTCTGAAGCACTTCATTGTGTGAAAATCACAAACGGACCTACCAAGTATATTCTAATCAATCTTGATGCTAATTATTTTGGGGCTATGGGCTTTAAAATAGGCGATACTAATATTCAAAAAATTATTAGGGATAAGAATATAAGTGATATTTTTGAAAGGGCTTTAAAAGAGAAGGACGATGAGCTTCCGTATTACCGAGAAAGTATAAAAACTATGATGCTTGAAGCATTGGTGATAATCTTTCGCAATTATTTAGTGGATGACCTTAACGATGACGAAAATTCTAATAAGCTTCGCCTAGTAAAAAAGGTGGTAAAATATATTAAGCGCCATTATGATGAAGAATTATCGGTTGAAAAAATTAGCGAGCATTGTGGCTATTCACGTTTTTATATTTCAAAAACTTTTAAAGAAATTACAGGTTATACAGTTATTTGGTACATAAATGCCGCGCGTATTGAAAAGGCAAAATCACTTTTAAAGGGCAACGACCTTAGTATGAGTGAAATTGCTTTGCAATGTGGATTTGTTAACCAATCGTATTTTGGTAAGGTGTTTAAAAGGCTTGAAAATATTTCACCCCACGAATATAAAGCCAAAAAGGGTTACTAAAAAGCAGGTATATCATTACGGTATACCTGTTTTTTATTTGATGGGCAATTTTATAATGTATTTTTCTCGTTTGATTGCATAATCAATGGCAATTTTTTACCACTTTTGCGAGTGGTTGGGGCGTTTGCTTCATCGTAGTAGACGATGCAAAAGCGACTGTTATCAATCATTTCATAATTACGCTCAATATAGGCTGCTCTGCCTGCACCGATTATCTTTTCGGGGTAGTAGGTGTCTTCATAGCTTTCTAGTAAGTAGTTTTTATAATGTTCGCTTATATACGGATACTCCGCCCGTACATAGATTCGTTTTATGTGCGGGTGTTTTTCTTTTAGTTCGGTTACCAATTCAAGGCACAGGCTATTAAAGCGGCTCTTGCTCCCGAAAAGAAAGGTATCAACACTTTCGTTTACAATTAGTTTTTTAATTATTTTGCACAACTGTAATTTTAGTTCTTCGGTTTCGTTTATGGTTCTATGACCAACAAAACAACAAGTATTCTTTTTCATTTATGTTTCACCCAAAGTAAATGATTTATTACATATTATACAGCAACATTTACTTACTGTAAATAATTCTTTACTTAGGGAAAGTTATAATATGTCACACTTCCTTGTAAACTAATAATATAAGGGAGGCATACTAATGAAAACAGAATTTGCTGATAAATATATTACTTTAGGCTTGAAAATTGCTTACTATCGTAAAAAGGCTGGTTACACTCAAGAAACATTTGCAGAACTTATTGATAAAAGTGTGAATTTTGTAGGACAGGTTGAAGGTACAGGGACAGTGCGTGGTGTTTCTTTGGAAACCTTATTCAAAATTGCACAGGTGTTAAAAGTTTCACCGTCAAAATTGTTAGAAGAAGATTAAACTGTATATACCTAAAAACACCCTATGACTGTTAAAAGTCATAGGGTGTTGGTTTTTATTATCCTAAAATAATCAGTCGGGTTTGCGTGGCATCACAATTGCCGCCACAATATAAGCTAAAATGCCGGCGCCGGCAAACAAGGTTGCAAGCACCCACAAAAGACGAATGACGGTGGGGTCAATATCAACATATTCCGCGATACCTGCGCATACACCGTCTAACTTCTTATCGGTGTTGTGTTTATACAGTCTTTTTTCCATGATTATTATCCATTCCTTAATCCAAAGGTTTCATTGTGGGGAAGAGGATTACTTCGCGTATGGTGTCGGAATTGGTGAGAAGCATTACTGCTCTGTCAATACCGATACCCATACCGCCTGTTGGGGGCATACCGTATTCCATAGCGGTTAGGAAGTCCTCGTCAAGCATTTCTGCCTCATCGTCACCGCGTTCGCGAAGCTCTAGTTGCTTCATAAAGCGTTCGCGCTGAACGATTGGGTCGTTAAGCTCGGAATAAGCGTTTGCAAGCTCGCTGTGGCAAACAAACAACTCAAAACGCTCGGTAAGGCGGGGGTCTTCGGGAGAAGCCTTTGTTAAAGGAGAAACTTCAACAGGGTACATTGTAATAAATGTAGGCTGAATAAGTTTTTCTTCAACGCGTTGGTCGAAGCAAGCGTACAAAGCGTTACCCCAAGTTCTGTCAGCAGTTTCACTAAGTTCTACACCGATAGCTTCTGCGGCTTTTACAGCTTCTTCGTCATCAGTAATAGCGCCAAAGTCGATACCTGCGTATTCCTTAACGGCATCAACCATAGTAAGTCTGCGCCAGCCTGGTGTAAGGTCAATCTTTTCACCCATCCACTCAACTTCGTATGTTCCGTGAATTTCTTTAGCGGCACCCGAGATTATACCTTCTGCAATATCCATCATATCGTGGAAATCGGCATAAGCTTGATATAATTCAACCGAAGTAAATTCGGGGTTGTGCTTGGGGTCCATACCTTCGTTACGGAAAATTCTACCAATTTCGTAAACACGGTCCATACCGCCTACTATAAGGCGCTTTAGGGGAAGCTCGGTAGCAATACGCATATACATAGGGATATTAAGTGTGTTGTGATGTGTTACAAATGGGCGGGCAGATGCGCCACCTACAATTGTATTAAGTACAGGGGTTTCAACCTCGATGTAGTTCATATTGTCAAGATACTTACGCATAAACTTAATAAACTGAGCGCGGATAACAAAGTTGCGCTTAACATTTTCGTTCATAATAAGGTCAACATATCTTTGACGGAAACGCAAATCGTTATTAGTAAGACCGTGGAATTTTTCGGGCAAGGGGAGAAGCGACTTTGAAAGAAGCTTAATCGATTGCGCGTGAACCGAAATTTCACCTGTTTGGGTTTTGAAAACAAAGCCTTCAACACCTACAATGTCACCGATATCCCACTTTTTGAAAGACGCGTAAACATCTTCGCCAACATCGTCACGGCGGACATAAAGCTGAATTTTACCTGTAGAGTCCGAAAGGCCTACAAAGCTTGCTTTACCCATAATGCGACGGGCAACAATACGGCCTGCAATTTTTACGGTTTTATTTTCAAGCTCACAGAAATTAGCCTTTATGTTTGCAGAATCATTATCAAAATCAAACTTTGTAATTTGGAATGGGTCATTACCTGATTCCTTCAAAGCAGCTAGCTTTTCACGGCGGATTTTTACTATCTCGTTAAAATCCTGTTCGGGTGACGGATTATTCTTCTTATTATTTTCCATTATTTCCACTTCCTAAGAAACTAAAAAATTATATATCAGCCGATTTCTAAAATTTTGAATTTCAGCTCGCCTGCAGGAGCATCGACAATAACCTCGTCGCCGATAGTTTTACCGATAAGCGCCTTACCTAAAGGTGATTCATCCGAAATTTTACCGTTCATGGGGTCGGCTTCGGTAGAGCCCACGATAACATATTCGCATTCTTCATTGAACTCCATATCTAAGGCTTTAACTTTTATACCTATAACAACGGTTTTGCCGTCGCCTTTAACATCCTCTATTATTTCAATGTTTTTAAGCATAGCTTCAATTTCTACAATTCTAGCTTCAATTTTAGCCTGCTCGTTTTTCGCTTCGTCATATTCGCTGTTTTCAGAAAGGTCACCATAACCGCGTGCTACTTTTATTTTTTCGGCAATATCTGCTCTGCCTACAGTCTTAAGGTTTTCAAGCTCTGCCTTAAGCTTTTCTAAACCGTCCTCGGTAACTTTAATAGTTTTAGCCATCCTAAAAACCACCTTTAATTTATTTTCGTATGAGTATCATAGATTAAGTCACAATTAACCTATAATAAATTACATTATATAATTATTTCAATCTAAAGTCAAGAATAACTATTTTATTTTAAAAAGTTATTAAGGCTGACGGATGTTTTTTCTCGTCAGCCTTAAATAAAATAAGCAAAAGTTATATTTTTATTCGCAAAATCTGTGTTTTCCAATAGTTGTTATTATCTTGCGGCTTTGTATCCATTTATTAGTTGCTGTAATGGGATTATAGTAGTAGATAGCACCGCCTGACGGGTCGAGTCCGTTTATGGCGTCACGTGCGGCTGAATAACAACTATCGGCAACGCTCTCGTAAAATTGACCGTCATCCAAGCAGGAAAAAGCACCTTTTTGGTAAACTACGCCTGGTAAGGTATCTGGAAAAGACGGATGCTCTATACGGTTTAGCACTACAGCACCTACCGCTACCTGCCCTGTATATGGCTCGCCGCGTGCTTCTGCCGAAATAATACGGACTAATAGGTCGAAGTCTTGCGAAGAATAACCGCCGTAAGAATTATTATTGGCATCTGTGATACCGAGTGCTTTAAGGGTGTTTTTACCTGCAATTCCATCTACGGTAAGACCGTTTGCTTTTTGAAAACGCTCTACTGCTTTTTTGGTAATTGTACCGAAAATGCCATCTACCTTACTGTTAAAATAACCTTTTTCCTTTAATGCGGTTTGTATTTTACGCACTTCTTCGCCGCGTGAGCCAATTTTTGAAAGCGCAAAAACCCCTGTAACAGACAACAAAAGGCAAAGCGCAAAACAAAGCCCTAATTTTATAATTTTTTTCATAAAAATACCACCTTTACAAATATTTTGTCTTACTGTAAAAATTTTATTACAAATTTATTTTTTACTGCAAAAATCCCCATAGTTTTACACCGCTGTTTGACAAAATATTGAATACGTTTGGAGTATACTTTAATAAGATAAAAACAAATGAAGGTGGATTTATGAGGGAATTTGTAAAGATTTCGGACAATACTTCAAAGCTGACAGGCAAGGAGCTTTTTATAGCGGCTGTAGGCCATATTTTAATAGGACTTTGCGGTTTTGTGAGTACAAAAGCGGTGGTTTTAGAAAACCTTTTACCGTTTGGACTTTCTTTTATAGCGGGGTGCTCGGCTACATATACACCCGCGTGTGCTATAGGTATATTTATAGGTTATTTTATACCTGCAGTGGGCAACGGTGCCTTTAAATATTTAGCATCACTTTTTGCAATACTTGCGGTAAAATTGCTGCTTAGTAACTATAAAAGAATTGTAACAAGCGAAATATTTTTAACCTTTATTACCCTTTTAACCAGCATTTTTACAACTGCGGCAACCCTAAAAGCAACGGGTGGAAGCGCTGTTTCGCTTATAAGTGAGGCTTTAATATCTGCTATAGGCGCTTATTTTGTAAGCCGAGCCTTTAAAATTTTATCAAAGGATAATGTAGGTCTTACACCGGACGAGCTATCAGCTGTTTTAATTGTGATGAATATCCTATTATTAGGACTCAACAGTATAAATCCGCTTGGGGTTTCTTTAGGTAAGGTTTTGAGTGTTATGCTGATTTTAACCTCATCTAAATACGGGGGTATAATATCGGGCGCCATAAGCGGTATTACAGTAGCCTTTACTACCGTTTTAAGCAAAGGTGACGGCACCGTTGCGGTAAGCTTTGCAGTAGCAGGGCTTTTTTGCGGTGTGTTTGCATCACTTGGTAAATATGCCCAAGTTTTTATTTTTGTGGTGTTAAGCTTTATAGGTGCTGTATGCTCGGGCGAATATATTTTAGTTGGTGTAATCATTACCGAAACGGTTCTCGGGGCAATACTTTTTTTGGTGCTTCCGCGTACCGCAAGTGTTTATTTATGCAAAATTTTTTCTGCATATCCCAAGGTTTCAAGGTTTGACGGAATAAAAAAATCCCTTTCAATGAAGCTTTATATGGCATCAAATGCCCTTAAAGATGTATCCGAAACTGTGGAACAAGTATCAAGCGAGCTTTCTAAAATAAATTCACCTGATTTTAGTAATGTTATAGCCTCAATAGAAAATGAAGCGTGTGCGGGCTGTAAGCTTAGGATACACTGCTGGGAGAAGAAAAGAGACGATACTGTAAACGGCATTTTAGAGATTACAAAAGCAATAAAACGCGGCGATAATAACCCTGAAAGTAAGACAAGTGAAGAATTTAAAGGCAGATGCTTAAGACTTTCGGGCGTAGCCAATGCAACCTACCGTAAGTATACCGATTATGCGGGGAAAATTGCTGCGGAAAACCGCATAGACCAAGTAAGAGCCGTAGTATCCGATCAGTTTGACGGAATGTCTATGATGCTTTCTGATATGGCGAGTGACTTTGAAACGCAGGATAGGTTTGATATTTCTTCTGCCGAGAATGCCGCTATGGCGCTTAAAAATATAGATATAAATGTTAGTGAATGCAGCAGCAGTATTGACCGCTACGGCAGAATGACAATAGAATTAAAGCTTAAAAAAACACCCGATATTGTTATTAATAAAGCTAAGATTATGAAGCTTGTATCGCTTGCGTGCGAAAGGAATTTTGATGTACCAACGGTTAGTGAAGTTGGTGGCGAAATTTATATCACTATTTGTGAGCGCGCAGAAATACGGGTTGATTTTGGTGTTAGTCAGTTGTGTGCAAATGACAATAAAATGTGCGGAGACGCATACAAATACTTTAACGATAACAAAGGGCATTTTGTAATGCTTTTAAGTGACGGTATGGGTACAGGAGGCAGAGCGGCGGTGGATGGCGCTATGGCATCGGGACTTATGGCAAGGCTTTTAAAAACGGGCTTTGGTTATAACTGCTCGCTTAAAATATTAAATTCTTCAATGCTTTTTAAATCTACAGATGAATCTTTGGCTACTATAGATATTGCAAGTATAGATTTGCATACAGGTACTTTAGAGCTTTATAAAGCGGGAGCGGCGCCTACAATTGTTCGCCGTTCAGGTAAAACAGGCAAGGCAGAAAGCACATCGCTTCCTGTAGGAATCTTAAGGGATGTGGGCTTTGACAAAGCGGTTGTGAAATGCAGAATAGGGGATATAGTTGTGCTTATGTCGGACGGTGCCACAACCGAGGGCACAGACTGGATAAGAGCGGAAGTTGAAAGTTGGCGAGACGGCACTGCACAGGATTTATCCGACCGTTTATGCCTTTGTGCCCGCCGCCGTGGGTCAGAAAAACGCAAGGATGACATAACCGTAATGTGTGCAATTTTAGAAAAGGCGCTATAACGAAAGAAAAACCGCCATATTGGCGGTTTTTAGTGTATTATTTAAAGCTTAAAGCTAATATAAATTTCCCCTGTTTCAAGGTTTATCCATTTAAAAGAATCACCTTCGAGTGTCATATAGCTGTGTGGTGAGTTTTCTTTGGGTATTGATACCGAGCCACAGTTCATATAGGTGAAATCACCCATATTTTCACACTTTGGTATATGTGTATGACCGTTAATGAGAATATCACCTTTGCTTAATGGCGGCAAGGCTTGCGGATTGAATTTATGACCGTGAGTTAAATATAAAAGTTTGTCACCAACAGGTATTACTGCATAGTCGGCTAAAATGGGAAAATCTAGCACCATTTGGTCAACCTCTGTATCGCAGTTACCCCTGACGCACATAAGCTTTTCTTTTAAAGGGTTTAAAAGAGAAATAACCTCTTTGGGCGCATATCCGTCGGGTAAATCGTTGCGAGGTCCGTGATAAAGAATATCACCCAGAAGCAATATTTTATCTGCTTTTTCTTTATAAAAAGCATCTATCATCATTTTGCAGTACTTTGCACTGCCGTGAATATCCGAAGCGATTAAAAATTTCATAATACTATTCCTTCACTAAAACCTTTACTATTTTGCCGAAAATCATTTTGTGAAAATCTTTATTTTCAAACCATTTTAGCGGTTCTTTATCACAAAAGCATTCTTCCTTCATTTCCTGTATATATTGTTTTTTGCAAATTATTACAAGCTCGGCTTCTTTAAAGTAAACCGAATTATCAGAAAAAATGGGTGTAAGACCTGCAAGCTCGGTTTTATTTACATCTCTGCCCGACATACTTCCGCAGATTTTGTGTATTTCTTTTTCGTTGCCGTAAAAACTAAGGGTATAATAGTCATGGCTTTCCACAAATTCCATAGTATAACGCTGTGGGCGGATTAGTGCTACTGCGGTGTCATTCCCCCAAATTTCGCCCATAAAGCCCCAAGACGCAGTCATCATATTATAAGCGCTTTCATCACCTGCGGTTATAAGCATCCATTCGTTAGAGATAGCAGCTATTAAATTTTTGTTTATCTCTTTCGCAGTTATTTCTTTAAACATATTTGTCAACTCCTAAAAACAGTATACTCTAAAATATGTATTTTTGCAATCATTTATATTTGACTTAGTTACTAAAATATGGTATTTTTAAATAAAGAAATTTTAAAAAAGGTGATTATATGAAGAAAGGTATTTCTGTAGTTGTAAAATGGCTTATAACCTTGCTTGTTATAGGTGGGTATTATTGGATTGTTTTGCCTCCAATAAATGTTAGAAGCCGAGAATTTTGGAGTTTTGTTTCCTTTATAGTAATTATAAGTGTTGTAATTAACTGCTTTTCACAGCTTTTGTATTTTATAAAAAACAATAAATCGGTGACTAATTCAAAAGGAATACCGCATATAAATTTAAAATCTCTTGGTAAACCTATAAAGTTTGCTTTGATTGTGGTTTTATCTATTATAGTTTTAAGTACGCTTATGTCGGTAATAGGCAGTCAGTTTTTCAATGCCAAAAGCTATAACCAGCTTATAACCTTAAGTGACGGCGATTTTACTGCTGATGTTGCCGAAATAAGCCAAGAACAAATTCCTATAGTTGATAAGGATACTGCCCAAAGACTTGGTCAAAGAAAATTGGGCGAAATGTCTGACTTGGTGTCACAGTTTGAGATACAGGATATTTATACTCAAATTAACTATAAAGGTAAGCCTGTGCGTGTAACCCCGCTTATGTACGGTGATGTAATAAAATGGCTTAATAACCTAAGTGAAGGTATACCCGCTTATATCACTGTTGATATGACTACACAGGAAACTCAGCTTGTAAGGCTTAAAGAGGGTATAAAATATTCCGATAGCGAATACTTTATGCGTGACCTTAACCGTGCTCTTCGGTTTAAGTATCCTACCAAGATTTTTGACAATATCTCCTTTGAAATTGACGATAGCGGTACACCGTATTGGGTAGCATCTGTGATAGATTTTAAAATCGGTTTTTGGAGCGGCAGTGATATTAAGGGTGCTATTTTAATGAACGCGCAAACAGGCGAGAGTAAGTATTATAAGCTTACGGAGATTCCTACTTGGGTTGATCAGGTTTACGATTCTGATATGATATTAGAACAGCTTGTTTACAACGGTAAATACCGCTCAGGCTTCTTTAATTCCATATTTGGTCAGCGTGGCGTTTTACAGCCTACCGACGGATATAACTATCTTGCCATGGATGACGATGTGTTCCTTTATACAGGTATGACATCGGTTACAAGCGATGAATCCAATGTAGGCTTTGTGCTTACGAATCTTCGTACTAAAGCTACTAAGTTTTATACAATACCCGGTGCGGAAGAATATTCCGCTATGGGCTCTGCCGAAGGTCAGGTACAGCACTTAAAGTATACCTCAACCTTCCCGTTACTGCTTAATGTCTCTGACAGGCCTACCTATTTTATGTCACTTAAGGATAGTGCAGGTCTTGTTAAGATGTATGCTTTTGTAGATGTTAATCAGTACCAAATAGTAGGCACAGGCAATAGTGTAGAAAGCGCTAGAGCGGACTATATTGGAAAGCTTAAAACCGAAAATGTAGCTGATGTTGAGAATGCTCCCGCTACCGAGCTTACGGGCATTATAGAGAAAATTAATTCGGCGGTAGTCGGTGGCAACACGGTTTATTATATAAAGCTTAATGAAAATGAAAATATCTATACTGTAGCGGTTACCAAATCGGATTTACTGCCATTCGCAAAGAAAGGCGACACAGTAAAGCTTACTTTAAACGGCAAAGAGATAAACACAATTGAATTTAAATAAAGGAAACGGGGCTGTCTCACTTTACTTTAGCGAGACAGCCCCGAATTTTGCAAAGCAAAATGCAAAAGGAGTTATTCGTGGTATATCTAAAAAATCCCTCAGTTTTGCATTCGCTTGACAGCTCACTCAAAGAGGGAGCCGAAATTAATTAACATTTTTCTGCTAAGCAATAGGGGTCTTTTTGCAAAGCAAGGGTTACATCGTACCAAAGCTTTTTAGCGTCGAAAATATAGGTTTCGGCTTCTAAAAGCTTTACGGGGTTAAGCGGTATCACTTCGGCTAATTTATCAAAATTATGAGTCCAGCCCGACTCGCGCGCAAATACATGGAAAAACTCACGCTTATGCTCTTCTCCATTTTCATCGACACAAATATAATCTCGGTGGTACTTAGGGTCGGAATAATCAACCCCAAAGGCATAAGGCACCTTACACGCAATTTCCAAACCGTGAAGTAATGTATTCTTCTTAAGTCCGCAACCAACAAGCAAAATCTTACCGCCACTATTTTTAAGCTTCATTATGGGAGAATTTTTATCAAGGCAGTTTTGGTCGTTGTGGTGATTAGCTACATAAAACTCTTTATCCTTGCCCCAAACCGCCAATGAGTGTGTAGGGTGAAGGCTACGCACAACATCTTTTCCGTGACGGAATACTTCGGGTATCATACCCACGCAAGAGGGTGATGTCTTGATATTAAAAACCGGATTTTCGCTGTTTACGTTTTCATAGGTGAAGGTTGGAAACATCAAAAGCCCATCTTCACCAACCGTTTCCTTAAATGCGGCAATTACGGTTTCAATACCACCTTCAACCGAACCCAAAGCTTTATACGAAGCGTGTATGAGCAATTTATCGCCCTTATTTATACCAAGCGCTTTTAAATTTTCAACAATATTTTGCTTTGTCGCCATAAAAACTACCTTTTGTTGATTTTTATAAACCAATCACGCATAACCTTTTCGGCAGGCTTTCCTTGAATGGTAAATCCGCGGTCGCCGTTGGGGTCGCCGTGATACTGCGGACGATGTTGGCATTCATCCCATTTCCACCATAAAAGACCCATCCAACCGGGAACATCCATAAAGGTCTGGAAAGAGGCTTCCATATAGTTTGCCTGTTCCTCACCGTCATAGGGTGTATTCCACTGAGAGTTGGTAGGATACATCGAGCAACCGCGAGCTGAACGGATACCGTATTCAGTAAATAAAATCGGTTTATTGCCAAAACGTTCCACAATGGATTTTATTTTTTCCTTACGCGAAGATAGATATTCCTTCATCTCTTCCACAGTAGGAGTAGGACGATTTAATACATCAGGAGTTTCAAAGGCATTCATATTAGGTGTGGGAGGAGATGCAGGCGGATAATAGCTATATGCCAAAAAGTCAACCTTATTTAACCAGTTAAGGTCATAGGTCTTGCGCGAAAGGAAGGTAAATTCATAAGTAATAGGACCTGAATAGTGTTTGCGCACTTCCTCGATTAGTTCCTCCCAATATTCGTTTTGACCCTCGGTACCTACTAACTCAGCGCCAATCATTAAGGCATCGACACCTGCTTTTTCAGATAACTGAGCGGCATATTTAATAGCCTCGATATAAGAGTCGAACCATTCGCGCCAATAATTTGTGCTCTTACCCGCAATTTGACGGCAATCACCTTCACAGGGGAAATATATCTTATGCATTGCCGCACCGTCAAGTGAACATAGGCAAGGCTTTAAGATAACTCTAACTCCGTTTTCGTGCAAAAGCTTTGTCATATCACATATCTCATTATCGGTAGAAGTTCTCTCAAAATCCATAAACAGTTTGGTCGAGGAGAATTTTTCCTGACAAACATTAAGGTTAAGTGTGGTCCAGTTAATTCCCATTTTATTCATAAGGTTGGGTTGTTCTTTTGCCTTTTCGGTTTCATAATAACCGCGCTTGTTCATAAAGCCAAAATTTGTACCGCAAACAAGCTCGTTAAAAATAGGGCGGTCTTTAAATTTTTCAGGGATGTTAATATAATCTGGGTGTTTCATTGATTTTTCCTCCTAATTATTTATACCATTTTGCTGCAAAGCTTTTCTTTATTGCGTCAGTGGGTTTTTTACCGCACCACTGTAAAGCACCAGAAAGTATTACCGATGGCACCGCGGTCTGAGGCTTGTGCCAGGTTGTCTGCAAAATACCGTGACTGCCACGCTTTTTACAAATTTCAACCATACTCTCGGTACCAACATCGTTAATAAAGGGAGAGTAAATGGTTTCAAAGCCCTTCTTTTCAAAGAACTCGGGGTCGTACCAGTTTTTACCTGGGTTGTCGTGAGTCCAAACATTGATAAGAATATTTTTAGGCAGCAAATCAACCGACTCTTCTCTACACTTCCAATAAAGCGCGTCCATAGAGCAATAAAGCATATCACCCCACATAACCATCTTAACATTACGCTCGCTTAGATATGAATTAAGATAAGATAAATGCTTAATAAGAAGAATATCTGAACTAATGCGACGGTCTTCTTCGGTAGAACCAAAACAAAACGCTTTATCACAACCTGTGTGTAAATAAGGTGGATTGCGGAACATCTTGAGAAGTTCATCCATAAGAAGTCGCAAGAACTTCTGAGTCTTGGGGTTCTCGGTTGCAAAGCACCAACCACCCGGAACGTACATATCAGCCATATCGGGACGTTGGTCTAAAACGGTATGCTTGCGTGAAATGATTCTACTCCAAGCAGCATGGGAAGTTAAGTTTTGTTGCGGAATAGGTTGGATATGGAGACAGTCATAAGCAAAATCGATTAAATCCTTAACCTCCTCCTTGCTGTAAGCGTTAGGCCAATGTGCATAATCAAGGCTATACGGGAACATACCCCAGAACTCAACAAAAATGTGATTATAACCACTTAGTGCAGCGGTTTTCATCATCATTTTAATATGTTCAAGGTCGCTTTCTTCCTTTTCTGTGCCATCATTAGGGCGGAAAACACAGGTATGTACTGCGCGAAAAGGAATATTCGGATAATCGTCAATAAACATTTGTGGCATTTCGCCTAATTCCTCTTTCATACGAATAAATGCTTTCAGACCCAAAAGCATTGCCTTTTCATCCTTGCCAACTATAAGAACATTATCTTCGCTGATATCTAGAAAATATTCTTCATCATTTACAAATGTATATTCTTTTTCTTCAAGTTCCTCTTTACCGATAGAAAGAACAGCGGCATCAGTATCGTACCAAACAAGCTCGGGTTTATTCTCAAAACCTGCAAGACCCAGCAAATAATCCATAGTGGTATCAACATTGGTGTAAATAGGTGCGCTTGCATTCTTCTTTAAAAATCCACCTTTTACAGTAAGTTTTTTAGGTTGAATTAAAAGTTTAGATAAAATTTCTCTTTTTGTCATTGTGATTTCTCCTTTAATTAAAGCATTTTTACTCTTGGATGGTATTTTTCGAGATACTTGGCATTCTTTTCATCACCACCTGGGGTGTTTGCGCTTGACCATACAGGCGGTGTAATACCGCGTTCAATACATTGTTTTACACACTCAATTTCAAGTAGGTGAGCTATGTAAAAATCTACAATATTTGAAACAGGTGCTATAGGTGTTTCAAAACAAGGTACAGTTACCACCGCGTCACCTACAGGGTTAAAGTCTTCAATGCAAATGTCTGCATAATCAAAAAGATTTGTTTTATTCGGATGGCGGATAAAGTGGTCCTTTGGCATCTGTGTTTGCCAAGCTTCACTTGATACCGCAATAATTTTAACTCCGTTCTTTTTAGCTTCCATAGCTGCATCGATTGTAGCCGGATTGATACCAATATTGTGAAAGATAATAAGCACATCATCTATCTTTAAATCGTAATACTTAACAATAGCGCTACCGTAGTTTACCGTTCTTTCAAGCTCCAAATATTTGAGTGCTTGATTAAAAACTGAAAGACCGGTTTCCATAATCGGATTAATACACGAAAGCCCGCCTGCACGGAAGAACATTTCGCCAACGGGAAGTGTGGTATGTCCGCCACCGCCGTAAACATTTATAAGGCGGTCATTTTCGATTGCATCTGCCATTAAAGATGCTGCTTTTTTAATGTTTTCGCTCTGTGTTGCATTTACCTTTTCAAAATTTTCAATAATTGCCTTATAATAACCAAAATCGTTCATATTAATCCTCTTTCCTTAAAACACGCTTATAATTGCGACCGATGGTATCCCAAAGTTCAATTGGGTCTTTTGCAGCAACAGAAGTTCCGTAACCGCCACGATATGTCCAAGTAGCAAGTCGGTCAACGCCTAATTCCTCGTACATATCAACAACCTTGTCGATCTGAGCAAAATCATCAGGACGTTTATTATAGCCCATAAGCCAACGTTCACTTTGCTTGCCATACTTTTTAGCCATCGCAACTGTTCTTTCGGTAATTTCGCGGAAAAAACTTTCAGGTAATGACCAGTTAATAATAGTAGTGGAGAATACGTCAAAATATGGACAGGCCGCCACCATATCCCAGTTATCATAACCGCGAAGCTCGGTCACGTAGTAGCCGTTGAGTGTTGCATGAACACAACAGGTAATTTCAAGGTTAGGATTATACTCTTTAAGAGCCTTTGAAGTATCCGAAAGGGTAAAGAGCGCCTCACGCCAACGGAACTGCTTAACATCGTCGTTCATAAACTTAGGCATTTCATAACCGTAGTATTCTTCAAACTTCTTCATACATTCAGGACAACGGCACGCCCAATCATCACCTGCGCCGCCTGTGATAGAAGCATAAGATTTCGGGAAAGCATAGTGAGGCTCATCCCAGAAAAAACCGTCAACTTCAGTGTTCTTTGCAATTTTAAGACAAATATTTTTAAAGTAATCGCGGAAAGAATTAGTATTGAAGCAAGCCGCATTTAAAACTTCACCTGTGTAGGCAGAAACCTGACGGTGATGAATATTGTTCTGCAAGAATAAACTTACCTGCTCGCCACCGAAGTATTTACCAATACCCCACGGGTCAGCAATTACTCGAAGCCCTAATTCGTGCGCCGCTTTAACGATGTTATTGATATTAGGGAACCAAAAGTCGATATCAAACTCGGTAATAGCGAGAATTACAGTGTCACAACCGTGCTCCTTCATCTCTTTGAAGTCTGCCACGGCGTGTTCAACATAATTCATACCGTAATAGCTTACTGCTGTGTGTTTTATTGCCATAAATAAAACCTCCTTTTAATTTTACAATTTTAGTATAAAACAAAACCACCTCAATGAAAACCTACAAAATGTTCAAAAAGGTGTACAAAACGAAACTTGACAAAATAATTTAAAAATGATATAAAGAATTAAAGGAATCACGAAAAGAGATGTTAAATGTTCTTTGCTGAAAATGAATTATCGCTAGAATTATTGGGCATTTTTAAAATCAGTCGCAAAACTGAAAAGGTGCAAAAAAGCCATTCAAGAAATTATGACAGTATAAGTCTTAGGCTTTCTGGTAGCGGAAAATTCAAAACCGCGGATAAATCCTTTACGGTGCGTAAGGGTGATATTTTGTATTTACCTAAAAACGCCGATTATACCCAAAAAACCGATGGAGAAAAGCTTATTGCAATACATTTTATAAACTATAGCTTTAATCGAAAAAACAAAATTGAAACTATTAAAGCTAAGGATGTTCCGTTTGTGGAAAGCCTTGCAATCAAAATGTACGATGTATGGAAAGAAAAAAAGCAGGGCTACCGTTATAAGTGCACATCCCTACTTTACGAGCTGCTTTATTATTTAAACTGTCAGGAGCACGAACACATTATTGACTTGGTAACAGGTGATCAAAAAATTAAGAATGCTATCGACTATATCCATACACACTTTCGCAGTGAAGAGATTGATATTTCATATCTTGCAAATATGTGCGCCATTTCGCAAACATATTTTAGAAAACTTTTTAAAATGATATATGAGGTTTCCCCAAAGCAGTATATATTAAATCTTAAATTGGAGGTAGCCTCACAGCTGTTGCACAGCGGATTTTATAATGTGAGTGAAGTTAGTGATAAATCAGGATTTAACGACGTTAAATATTTTTCAAAGCTATTTAAAAAACGCTTTGGCTATACACCTAAAGAATTCGGACAAAACGAGAATATACGAATCAAGTATTAAAAAGGGGCTGCCTCATCAAAAAGTAAGGCAGCCCTTTTGTATATTTATTCAGTTCTAAGCGCTATTACGGGGTCCTTTTTAGCGGCACTGCGGGAAGGAATAAGTCCCGAAAGCATAGTAAGCAATACGCTTATTGCTACAAGAATTATTGCCACAGGCAAAGGGAGTATAGCGTTAAGATTATTTATACCTGTAAGGTGGTGTAAAATAATATTTATCGGAATACATAATAAATAGGTTATAAGCACACCTAATGCGCCCGAAGTAAAGCCTATTATCACTGTTTCGGCATTAAACATTGTTGAAACATTGCGCTTTGAAGCACCTATAGCACGCAATATACCAATTTCCTTAGTGCGTTCTTGCACTGAAATAAGTGTAATAACACCTATCATAATAGAGGATACCACAAGGGAAACCGCAACAAAGGCAATAAGCACATAGGTTATAGCATTTATAATGGTGGTAATAGATGACATCATTATACCTACATAATCAATGTATTTTATCTTTGAAAGCTCTTCAACACCTTCATTATAGTCGGCAATGGCGGCTTCAATAACATCTTTATTTTCAAAGGTTGTGGCATAAATATTTATACTTGATGGGGTATCTAAATTAACAAAGCCGAGTTCACGCATATTTTTGTCGTAGGTAGAGTCCGAAAACTCTAAAACCTCGTCGTAATAAAGGGCACATTGCTCGGTAGTGAAGCTGGATTTTGCGTTATCAAGCGCCATAATAAGCTGTTCTTTTGGCATTGTTGCCAACTGTCCGGTAACGCTTTGTGCGTATTGAGCCTTATACTGCTCTTCAAGGATAGAGGCAAAAATTTCTTCTAAGTCATCCTCTTTCATAGAAGACAAGTAGTCGGTCATTTCGGCATCTGCCATACCTGTTTGCTTTGAAAGTATAGGTGCTAAGGTTTCTTCAATATCTTCACGTTTTTTACCCTTCATACTATTCTTTACAAACTTGTCAACATCCTTTTTTTCAGGTACGCACATAATTTTAACATAGGTTACAGCTTTTTCGTTATCGTCTAGGGTGCTAAGGTATTTTTTAAATTCGGCTTGTTTTTCCTTATCAGTAAGGTTCTGACTGTTTTCACCAAACGGAAGCTTTGTAAAAATATCTGTCTGCTTATTTTCCTTTTGTGCCTTAATAGCATCTGATTTATGAGCTTTATTTACGACAAATTCCGTAAGCTCCTTTGTATAGGCAATAGAGCCTCTAAGCATAGTGGAAACCGCATCCTCATTAGGACGGATAATACCTGTAACCTTAATAGTTGTTCCGTTATCGTAAAGGTATTTAAGACCCGCTTCGGTTTCGCGAAGGTCGGTATAAAGTCCGCTTTCTTTATCAAGGGTGTAGCAATCAGAGTTAAGGATAACCTTAAAATCGCGATCACAAATTTCTTCGTAAGACCATTTTTTACTTTCGTAATCGATTTTATCGCCGTTTATTGCAGCTTTAGTCATAGCATCAATTTCTTCTTTAGATTTAAGACCTAAAGAGTAGAGCGCCATATCGTCAAGCTCGTTATTCTCGTCTACAATTAAAACAATTTCGTTATAATTGTTAGGCCAATTGCCGTAAATCATATCGTACTGTTTTTTAATAAGTGGGTTTATAAGATTACCGTTATCACCCGAAAGCATTTCTTGCCAAAGCACCATACCGCTACCCATTGGCATCATACTTGTCATACCACTGCTTTTCCCCATGTCCAACATGGTTGACATATCCATACCGAAGTGTTCAAGCAAAACTTCCTGCATAAGCTGTTCTGAATCTGAGCGGATAATCTTGCCGTCAATATTTTCAGTGTATACAAGCAGATCAAAGTCATAGGTATAAGAAATACCGTTTACGGCGTCTTTAAGTTCTTGGTTTGCGCTATCCTCTGCTAACTGATTTTCAAGGTAGGTTTTAAAGGATTTAAGGTCGTTTTCCTTAGCCGAAGCGGTATTAAGGGCATTTACCATATCGTAAACCATCGATTTTTGATAAATGGCATCCTTCTCGTGCCCTTCCGCCGATTTTGCCGTGCCTATGAAGGTTTCAAGCAATGACGAAATATCCATCGACTGATTTTCAAGGGTGATAGGGTAGGAAGAAAGGGTGTCCTCCTGAAGTATATCAATATAGGTTGTCATACCTTGCGACACTGCAAAAATAAGCGCAATACCTATAATGCCAATGCTTCCTGCAAATGAAGTAAGCGCAGTTCTGCCTTTTTTGGTGAAAAGGTTTTTAAGCGAAAGGGAAAAGGATGTACCAAGCGACATTGAAGGCATTTTTTGCTTTTTGCGCTTTTTCTTTTTGTCTTCGTTTGATAAGGGAGTTACAAGGGCTAGCTCTTCCTCACTTAAGGGAGCGGTATCGCTTGTTACAACACCGTCAAGCATACGGATAATACGGGTTGAGTACTTTTCGGCAAGCTCAGGGTTGTGGGTTACCATTATAACAAGACGGTCTTTAGAAATTTCCTTTAAAATTTCCATAACCTGTACGCTGGTTTCGGTATCAAGTGCGCCTGTAGGCTCGTCAGCCAATATAATATCGGGGTTGTTTACAATTGCGCGGGCAATTGCAACACGCTGCATTTGTCCGCCTGACATCTCACTCGGCTTCTTTCTAAGCTGGTCGCCAAGCCCTACCTTTTCGAGTGCTTCCTTAGCACGTCTTTTACGCTCGCGACGGGAAACACCCGAAAGAGAAAGCGCAAGCTCTACATTTTGTAAAACCGATTGGTGTGGGATAAGGTTATAGCTTTGGAAAACAAAGCCTACCGAGTGGTTACGGTAGTTGTCCCAGTCCCTATCCTTAAAGTGCTTAGTAGAAACACCGTTAATAAAAAGGTCGCCCTTGGTATATTTATCAAGACCGCCTATTATATTAAGCAGGGTGGTTTTACCGCAGCCTGACTGACCTAAAACCGAAACAAATTCTGCTTTGCGAAAGTCAATGCTTACACCTTTAAGCGCTTCAACCTTTGTATTGCCGGTTGAATAGTCCTTTGTTATGCTTTTTAGACTTAACATACATCATTTCCTTTCGTGATTTTCACAAATATAGCATAGTATTTATATTATATACTATTTGTTGTGGGATTCAAGAATAATATAGTAATGTTTAGAAAAAATTAACATTTTTGCAAAAGTTAAAAAATAATTGCCAAATCAGTTGAAAAGTGGTATAATGGTATGACCAATGTTGGAATTTTAAGGAAAGGATGATTTTTATGTATTTCAAACAGCTTTTGAACAAGGCTATTCATTATTCGAAGCTGGCTTTCAAAGTGGTGCGTAAATACGCCTTGATAGCGTTTGATTGGATGAAAAAAGCTATTAAGTATCTGAAAACTCTTAAAAGCCAAGAACTTAAAAATTATTCTTTAAATTTAGTTTCGGTTGTTTTAATTTTTACTATATTTTTAACCACTCTTTTTTCGGGTGGGGAAAGTATTTTTGAAGGGTTTGACCCATTGGGTTCTAAAAAAATAGTTTCTAACATCCGTAATCTTGAGCTTAATATGACTTCTATTGTCTACGCAAAGGATGAAGACGGAAAATGGCAGGAATATAAGCGTATTCACGGGGATGAAAACCGTATTTGGATATCTCTTAAAAAGGTTCCAAAAAATTTGCAAAATGCTTTTATTGCTATTGAAGACCAAGACTTTTTAAAACATGGCGGTGTTGATTGGAAACGCACCTTCTTAGCGGTGGCAAACCAAATTTTAAAGTTTAGCTCGGTTGAGTTTGGAGGCTCCACCATTACGCAACAGCTTATTAAAAATATTACGTCTGATAAAGCAAGGGATTATTCGAGAAAAATACGTGAAATTATAAGAGCGCTCGCAGTTGAAACTGAGCTTTCTAAGGACGAAATATTAGAAGCATACCTCAATACAATTGCATTAGGCAGCGGTATTAACGGTGTTCAGGTTGCGGCAAACTACTATTTCAGTAAGGATGTTGACGAACTAACCCTTGCTGAGTGTGCTTCAATCGCGGCTATAACTAAAAATCCTTCAAGATACAGTCCTGCTATAAATATGGAGGAGAACACATACCGTCGCAAAGTTGTACTTACGGCAATGTATGAGCAGGGGTATATATCTAAAAAAGAATATAACAAAGCTTATGACGAAGAAGTTAAGTTGGACTTTTCTCAAAAAGAAAATCTTGACAGCGAAATTAACAATTATTTTATTGATACTTTAATCCAAAATGTAATTACAGATTTGGCCCAGAAATATAATTGCGATGAAAAAATCGCTTCGCAAATGTTTTATAACGGCGGATTTAAAATTTATTCTACCGTAAATCCCGAAATTCAGTCTGTTATGGAAGATACCTATAGCAAGGAAAGCCGTTATTTTTACGAAACAAGGCGTAATGAAGAGGGAGAGCGCGAGCGTGTGCAGTCGGCTATGACCATTCTGGACTACAAGGGGCATATTGTAGGTATAATGGGTGGCGCGGGCGAAAAAACCGTCAACCGCGGCCTTAACCGCGCTTACAATGTTCCGCGTCAACCCGGCTCTACCATGAAGCCATTAGGTGTTTATGCACAGGTAATTGAAAAGGATATCTGTGACTACACTACTACTGTTTTAGACGAGCCCATAAAGAATTATTACGGCTACAAAAAACCAGGACCTAAAGAATGGTTTGGCGAATATATGGGTAAGGTACCGCTGAATTATGCGCTAAGGCATTCTATGAATGCGGTGCCTGTAAGGCTTCTTGATGAGGTTGGAATTAACGATTCGTATAAATTCTTAACCAAAAAGCTTAATTTAAAGCATCTTGTAAAAAGCGATAAAAACGCATCCTCGTTGGCGCTTGGCGGTTGTACCTACGGTATCACACCTACAGAGTCGGCGGCGGCTTTTGCAATATTCGGTAACGGCGGTATATATTACACCCCCACAACCTATTATAAGGTTGTTGATATTAGCGGTAATGTTATTTTAGAGCCACAAAAGGGCAAGCGCGCTATAGGTGAAGATACTGCCACCATTATGAACCATCTCTTGCGTGAGGTTGTTTATAAAGAGGGTGGTACCGGACGCACAGTTGCGGGATATAACTACCGTATGAAATGCTATGCTAAAACAGGTACTTCTAGCGATACCAAGGACTCTTGGCTTGTAGGCGGTACGCCTTATTATATAGGCTCGGTATGGTACGGGTTTGACCATAATTACCGCGTTTATAACACAAGTGCCGCAAAGAGTATTTGGCGTGATGTTATGCGTGAAATTCATGAGGATTTAGAAATTAAGGAATTCGAGGACAGTGATGATGTTTACCGCAAGGGCGACGGATATTATAAGGACGGAACAAGCCCAGGTAAAATCTTAAAAGAGGAGGACTACCTGCCCGACGAGGAAGAAGAGGAAAAGAAAGAGGAGGAAGAAAAAGAATCTAAACCTTCAAAGCCTACTGAATCCTCAAAACCGATTACTTCTTCAAAACCCAATACTTCATCAGTGATTTCTAATAATTCTTCTAATATTCAGTCTTCTAATCCGTCTTCTGTAGCTAGCTCGGGTAACGCAAGCTCGAATACATCTTCTGATACTTCGACAAGCAGCGGTTCAAGTGTGTCTTCTGACACTTCTTCAGTACCGAGTGAAGATACTTCGGCAAGTGCTCCAACGGAATCTACCGTTACTTCGGAAGAAAGTACCAGCAGTTCTGAAAGCAGTTCAGAAGACACTTCGGGTTCACCTGATGAACTTTTGTAAAGTAATAAATAAACACTGAGCAACTTTTTGTGCTCAGTGTTTATTTTTTGTTTAAAAAATAGCATATTTGTTTGACAAAGCAAACAGTATATAATATAATATATAAGTTAAATTATGTTTATATAATGGGGAATTTTAATGGCAAAGATAGAAAGCTTGCGAAATGTAGCGATTATTGCGCACGTTGACCACGGTAAAACTACACTTGTTGATCAGCTTTTAAAGCAAAGCGGTACTTTCCGCGATAATGAAGCTGTTGATGAACGCGTTATGGACTCTAACGATTTAGAGCGTGAACGCGGTATAACCATACTTTCTAAAAACACAAGCGTTATGTACGGCGATATTAAAATAAATATTGTTGACACTCCCGGTCATGCCGATTTTGGTGGTGAGGTTGAGCGTATTTTACAAATGGTAGACGGTGTTTTATTGCTTGTAGATGCATTTGAAGGTTGTATGCCGCAAACCCGTTTTGTGCTTAAAAAGGCTTTGGCTTTAGGCAAAAAAGCGGTGGTTGTTGTAAATAAAATTGATAGACCCATGGCAAGACCGCATGAGGTTGTTGATGAGGTTTTGGATTTATTTATCGAATTAGGTGCCGACGAAGAACAAATAGAGTTCCCTGTTGTGTTTGCTTCGGGACGCGATGGCTATGCAAGTCTTTCACCTGATATTAAGGGTGAAGATATGCGTCCGCTTTTTGATGCTATTGTAAATGAAATTGACGCACCCGAGGGAGATAGCGAAGCACCGCTGCAGATACTTTTTACAAATATTGAATATGACGAATATTTAGGTCGCATAGGCGTAGGCCGTGTTATTCGCGGTTCTGTAAAAAGTGGACAAGTTGTAGCGCTTTGCCATAAGGACGGAAGCCACTCTAAGCTTAAGATTGCAAAGCTGTTTATGTACAAGGGCTTAAAACGTCAGGAAGTAGAAAGTGCAACGGTGGGCGATATTATTCAGGTTGCAGGTCTTGACAGTTTGGAAATAGGCGAAACCGCCTGCGATACCGAAAACATAGAGGCTTTACCTTTTGTAAAAATTGATGAGCCAACCCTTTCTATGAACTTTATGGTTAATAATTCTCCCTTTGCAGGTAAGGATGGCAAGTTTGTAACCTCGCGCAATCTTCGCGACCGCCTATTTAAAGAGGTTATGACTAATGTAAGCTTGCGGGTTGAAGAAACCGACTCTGCTGATACATTTAAGGTTTCGGGCAGAGGGGAGCTACACCTTTCAATTCTTATTGAAACTATGCGCCGACAAGGTTATGAATTTCAGGTTTCACCGCCTGAGGTTATTTATAAAAAGGATGCCGATGGTAAGATTTTAGAGCCTATTGAGCTTTTGATGATAGAGGTGCCCGAAGAATATGTAGGTGCGGTTATGGAAAGGCTAGGAAACCGCAAGGCTGAGATTAAAAATATGGGTACTCGCGAGGGCGGCACATCTCACCTTGAATTTTTAATACCCGCGCGCGGACTTTTAGGTTACCGTTCACAGTTTTTAACCGATACCAACGGTAACGGCATAATGAACCATGTTTTCAACGGTTATGAAGAATACAAGGGTGATATTCAACAACGCACCACAGGTTCTATTATTGTTCACGAAACAGGTGAATCTACAGGCTACGGTCTTTTTAATACCCAAAGCCGCGGCAGGCTGTTTATAGGTCCTGCTACCCAAGTTTATGAGGGTATGATAGTAGGCGAAAATCCTAAAAACGAGGATATTGTATGTAATGTTTGTAAACGCAAACAGCTTACAAACACCCGTGCTTCAGGCTCGGATGATGCTTTGCATCTTGTACCGCACAGTGTTTTGAGTCTTGAGCAGTCGTTAGAGTTTATTAAAGACGACGAGCTGGTAGAAATTACCCCAAACCATATACGCTTGCGTAAGAGAATTCTTAATAAAGAAGAAAGAATGAAATACGAATCGAAGAGAAAATAATGAATTATATTATTCTTGATTTAGAGTGGGATAGCACCTTTTTTGTAAAGCAAAAGCGATTTATAAATCAGATATTACAAATTGGTGCTGTAAAGCTTAATGAAAATTTTGATATCATAGACACCTTTGAAGTTACCGTAAAATCGGCGATTTCTAAAAAGGTTACGGGCAGATTTGCAAAGCTTACAGGCATTACTTCTGAAATTATGCGAAAAGGAATCCCCTTTGATAAGGCGGTAGAAAGCTATAATTTATGGGTGGGGGATAACGCCGTAACTATGACATGGAGTAATTCTGACCTATATACTATTTTAGAAAACGAAGGAAACCTATTAGAAGGTGTACGGTTTAAAATAGAAAAATACCTTGATTTGCAAAAGTTTATTCAACGCGAAATGCACTTAAAAGGATATGAAGATAAAAATCAGGTATCACTCTCGTTAGCGGCTGAGTTTTTAAAGGTTAGTACCGATGATATTGATTTCCATACCGCAAAGGATGACAGTCTTGTTGCGGCATATCTTTTAAAAAAGTGTTATAATAAAGAGCGGTTCCAGCCGCTTATAAGGGATACCTCTAATCCCGAATTTTTTGCTAAACTTCGCTTTAAAAGCTATTGCATCTCTAATCTTAAGGACCAAAACATTGATAAAAAATATCTTATTTTTCATTGTCCTAAATGTAATGCAAAAGCTAAAAAGGTTACTAAATGGAAGTATCAAAATCGTTGGTTTGTAGCTAATTTTATTTGTGACTGCGGTGAAAAGTTCAACGGCAGGGTTACTTTTAAGAAAACCTATGACGATTTAATTGTAAGGCAAAAAATTTGCGAATATAAAGAAAAGAAAAAAACAGAAAATTCAACGGAAGTGACGGTGTGAATTATGTCAGATACAAAACGTTCAACTTGGGGGTCAAGCGCTACATTTATATTGGCGGCAATTGGCTCTGCAGTAGGTCTTGGTAACGCTTGGCGTTTCCCGAATCTTGCTGCAAAACACGGCGGCGGTGCATTTTTGCTTGTATACCTTTTAGCAATGCTTATTATCGGTATACCGCTTTTAATGATGGAAATTTCAATCGGTAGAAAGATGCGCTCGGGTGCCCCCGGAGCACTTAAAGGCTTAAATAAAAAGTTTGAGCCTATAGGCTGGGCAGCTACTTCTAATGCATTTGTAATTGTTACATATTATGCGGTTGTTTTTGCTTGGGTTATTATGATGGCTGTTTTCAGCTTTAAATTTGTAAACATGACGGGCGACAATGCCGCCGCAAGCAGTTTATGGTCTACGCTCATTAAAACTACAGGCACTATAAAAGGCTTTGGTACATTTTCTGCTCCTGTTTTAATTTGTCTTTTAGCGGCGTGGGGTCTTATTTACTACTGTATACGCAACGGTACAAAGAGTGTTGGCAAGATTATTAAATATCTTGTATTTCTCCCTGTAATTTGTCTTGCATTTATGGCAATTAAGGGTGTTACAATGCCTGGCGCTTTAGAGGGTATAAAAACCTTCTTTATTCCTGATTTTTCGGCGCTGTCTGACCCAATGCTTTGGGTAGATGCGGTAGGTCAAGTATTCTACTCAATGTCGGTTATGATGGCTATTATGATAGCTTATGGTTCATTCCTTGATGATAAGAGTAATATTGCGCGTGACGGATTTATTATCGCATTCAGCGATTTGGCAGTAAGTCTTTTATCAGGTATTGTTATGTTCACCACTATGTACGGTACAAACCTTCAGGATATGCTCGCTAAAAAGTCGGGTGTAGGTCTTGCCTTTGGCGTTTATCCTACTGCAATAGTTAATTTGTCGGGTAGTGGTGTATTTAACGCTATATTTGCTTTTGTTTTCTATTTCTGCCTTTGCACATTGGCTATTGACTCGGCTTTCTCTCTTGTTGAAGGTATATCAACTGCATTCTCTGATAAGTTTGGAACCAATAAGAAAAAGACCACCATTATGATTTGCACCATAGCAGGTATTATTTCTATAATTTATGCTACAGGTGGCGGCCTTGCGGTGCTTGATATTGTAGATAACTGGTGCAACAGCTTTACCCTTATTTTAATAGGCGTTATTGAAACTATAGCTATCGGTTGGTTCTGCAAATCTAAATTTATTGTAGATGAAATTAACCTTAATACCAAGAAGATTAAAATGCCAAAGCTTTGGTTTGATATAACCGTTAAGGCGGTAGCACCCATTTCGCTAACTGTTTTATTTGTATGGAACATTGTAGATTTATTTAAAAATAAAGGCGGTATTTACGGTGCGGCAGACGGTTATAACCTGCTTTCAAATGTTTTGGCGGGCTGGTTAATCTTTGGTCTTTGTATGATTAGCGGCTTTATTATTCCACTTTTTGCCAAGAAGATAAAGAGTAAAGCGAATAAATCGGACGAGCAGTAATGCGCTTGTTGTTAAATTTGCATAAAAACGCATAAATATTCTATAAATATATGTTAAAATGCGAGAAATAGTTAAAAATACTTGCATAAATATTCAAAATGTAGTATAATTTATGCATAAAATAACAAAAATCAATGCATGTTGTGCATACGGAGGAATTTACTATGAATAAAAACGAAATTAAGAAGGTAGTACTTGCTTATTCAGGCGGTCTTGATACATCAATTATTATTCCTTGGCTTAAGGAGAACTACAACAACCCTGAAATTATTGCAGTATCGGGTAATGTTGGTCAATCTGATGAGCTTGAGGGACTTGAAGAAAAGGCTATCAAAACCGGCGCTTCTAAAATTTACATAGAGGATTTAACTAAGGAATTTTTAGATGATTATGTATTCCCGTGCTTACAGGCAGGTGCTTTATATGAGGATTATCTCTTAGGTACTGCATTTGCACGTCCGCCCATTGCTAAAAGAATTGCTGAAATTGCAATTGCTGAAAGTGCGGATGCTATCTGCCACGGTTGTACAGGTAAGGGTAACGATCAAGTTCGTTTTGAGCTTGCTATTAAGAATTTTGCCCCCGATATGAAGATTATCGCTCCTTGGCGCGAGTGGGACATCAAGTCAAGAGAAGAAGAAATCGACTATGCTGAGGCTCATAACGTTCCGCTTAAGATTAACCGCGAAACTAACTATTCTAAGGATAAAAATATTTGGCACTTATCTCACGAAGGTCTTGATTTAGAAGACCCAAAGAACGAGCCTTTATACAACAAGCCCGGTTTCTTAGAAATGGGTGTTTCTCCCGAAATGGCTCCCGACAAGCCCACCTATGTTACTATCCATTTTGAAAAGGGTATCCCCACTGCTATTGACGGCAAGGAAATGGATTCTGTAGGTATTGTTACTACACTTAATAAGCTTGGCGGCGAAAATGGTATTGGCCTTTTGGACATCGTAGAAAACCGTCTTGTTGGTATGAAGTGTCGCGGTGTTTATGAAACTCCCGGCGGTGCAATTCTTTATAAGGCACACAGTGTACTTGAAACTATTTGCCTTGATAAGGATACCGCTCATTATAAGGCTTTGGTTGCTCAAAAATTGGGAGAGAATGTGTACAACGCCTTATGGTTTACTCCGCTTACTCAGGCAATTTTAGCATTTGTTAAGGAAACCCAAAAAACTGTTACAGGTGATGTTACCTTAAAGCTTTACAAGGGTAATATGATTAACGCAGGTGTTTCTTCGCCCTATTCACTTTATGACAGTGAAATAGCAACATTTGATGAGGATGATGTTTACGACCAAAAGGATTCTGCAGGCTTTATCAACCTTTACGGTCTTGCTACTAAGGTTAATGCTAAAATGAGAGCTAATAATAACTTAAAATAATTTAAACTTTAAACAGTACCGATTTTTATCGGTACTGTTGACGATTTTTTATATCGCGTTTTTACTGAAAGGAATGTATAGGTAAAATGGAAAAAATGTGGGCAGGAAGATTCCAGAAGGCTCTTGATAAGCAGGCTGATGATTTTAATTCTTCTATTCACTTTGATAAGAGAATGTATAAGCAGGATATAGAGGGCTCTATAGCGCACGCTATGATGTTATCGCGTCAGGGAATTATTACTGCAGAAGAATGTAACGATATACTAAACGGTCTTAGCGGTATATTAGAGGATATTGAAAGCGGTAAGTTGGCATTTGATATGGAAGCTGAAGATATACATATGTTTGTTGAAAGCGAGCTTACAAAGCGAATAGGGGATAATGGCAAAAAACTGCATACTGCAAGAAGTCGTAACGACCAAGTAGCTCTTGATATAAGGCTTTATTTATTCTCGGAATGTGAGGAAATAAGCAAGCAGATTTTATCCTTAATAAAGATTATAAAGGATAAAGCAGAAACCGCTAAGGATGCTATTATGCCGGGATATACCCATCTTCAAAGAGCGCAACCAATAACCTTTGCACACCATATTTTGACCTATGCTTTTATGTTAGAACGCGATTATTCAAGAATTGCAGATGCACTAAAGCGTATGGATAAAAGTCCGATAGGCTCATGTGCATTGGCAGGTACCACCTATGATACCGAAAGATATTTTGAAGCACAGCAATTAGGCTTTTCGGATATAACCCTTAACAGTATAGACGGTGTTTCAGACAGAGATTTTTGTCTTGAGCTTATGTCAGCATTCTCTATTCTAATGATGCACCTTTCACGCTTTTCGGAAGAGATTATCCTTTGGTCAAGTTGGGAGTTTAAGTTTATTGAATTAGACGATAGCTACACCACAGGCTCAAGCATAATGCCGCAAAAGAAAAATCCAGATATGGCAGAATTGGTGCGCGGTAAAACGGGTAGAGTATACGGTGACCTTATGGCTTTACTTACTACATTAAAGGGCTTGCCACTTGCTTATAATAAGGATATGCAAGAGGATAAGGAAGCTATTTTTGATGCTATTGACACTGTAAAAATGTGCTTAGGTGTATTCACACCAATGATTGCTACCATGACAGTTTTAAAAGGTAATATGTACAAAGCCGCACAAAAAGGCTTTATAAACGCTACCGACTTAGCCGATTATCTTGTTAAAAAGGGTATGCCGTTTAGAACCGCTTACAAGCATGTAGGTGAAATTGTTGCATACTGTATTAAGGAAAACCTTGTGCTTGATAATTTGCCTATTGAAAAGTATAAGCAATTTGATAATTCATTTGATACTGATTTATATGACGAAATTTCGCTTGAAGCTTGCGTTAATAAGCGTATTTCAGCAGGCGGCACAGGACCACAATCGGTAAAATCACAAATTGATTATTTAACGGAGTTTTTAAATGAAAAAGGTATTTATTGACGGAAGCGCAGGTACTACGGGACTTCGCATAGCCGAAAGACTTGAAGAAAGAAAAGATATCCAGCTTATAAAATTAACAGAAGAAAACCGTAAGGATATTTCTGCTAGAAAACAGGCTTTAAATGAGGCAGATATTGCATTTTTATGTCTTCCTGATAAGGCATCTGTTGAGGCGGTAGCATTAACAGAAAATACAAATACTGTTTTATTGGATACATCAACTGCACACCGTACTAATCCTGAATGGACATACGGTTTCCCCGAACTATCGGCAGGTCAAAAGAAAAAAATCGCTAACTCTAAGCGTATTGCAGTTCCGGGGTGTCATGCAAGCGGAGTTATAGCGCTTGTATATCCCTTAATAGAAAGTGGAATTTTGCCTAAGGAAAGCTTGCTTTCAGCGATTTCCTTAACAGGCTACAGCGGCGGCGGTAAGGGTATGATTGCTGAATATGAGTCTTTAGAGCGTGAAGAATTGCTTGATGCACCCCGTCAGTACGGTATTGCTCAATGCCACAAGCATTTACCCGAAATTGTAAATGTTACAGGTTTAGAAAATGCCCCTCTGTTTATGCCTATTGTTGCCGATTATTATAGCGGCATGGAAGTAACAGTTCCGCTTTTTGCTTCTGCAATTAATGGTAGCGTAGAGGATATAAAAAATGTATATAAAAATAAATATAACGGTCCTATTGTAAATTATAAGGAAGATTTTTCAGAAGACGGCTTTATTTCAGCTAATAAGCTATCTTTTAAAGACGGAATGGAAATTTCGGTTTCGGGAAACAGTGAGCGTATTTTGCTTATTGCCCGTTATGATAATTTAGGCAAGGGCGCTTCAGGTGCGGCAATTCAATGCATGAATTTAGTACTTGGTATAAATGAAACCACAGGACTTAATGTTTAATTATATAAAGGAGTATTTATGGAAATAATTAAGGGCGGCGTTTGCGCCGCAAAGGGATTTAAAGCAAACGGAATACACTGCGGAATCCGTAGGAATAAATCTAAAAGGGATTTAAGCCTTATTTATAGTGAAAAGCTTTGCAATGCAGCTGCTGTTTATACTACTAATCTTGTAAAAGGCGCACCGCTTTTAGTTACTAAGGAAAATATTAAAAACGGTAAGGCTCAGGCTGTAATCTGCAATAGCGGCAACGCTAACACCTGCAATGCAAACGGTGTAGAAATTGCAACCAAAGCCTGCGAGTATTTAAGCAATCAGCTTAAAATAGATAAAGCCGATGTTGTTGTAGCTTCTACAGGCGTTATAGGCCAACCCCTTGATATAACACCTATTAAAGACGGTATACCCGAATTAGTAAACGGTTTAGGCAACGACAAAAGTCTAGAAGCCGCCGAAGGTATTATGACCACCGATACAAAGCTGAAGGAGATTGCAGTAAGATTTGAAATCGGAGGTAAGGAATGCAAAATCGGCGGTATTGCAAAGGGCTCGGGTATGATTCATCCCAATATGGCTACAATGCTTGTTTTCATTACTACCGACTGTGCAATCTCGGGCGAGATGCTACAAAAGGCACTTTCAACCGATATTGCTTCAACCTTTAATATGATTAGCATTGACGGTGATACTTCTACTAACGATATGGTGGTAGTACTTGCAAACGGTTTAGCGGAAAATAATGAAATTACACGTGACGGTGAGGATTTCAACACATTTATGAAGGCTCTTAACACTGTTTGTGTAGACCTTTGCCGCAAAATTACTGCTGACGGTGAAGGCGCCACTAAGCTTTTAGAATGTAAGGTAACAGGCGCTGAAACCTTGGATATTGCTAAAACTGTTGCAAAATCGGTTGTATGCTCGTCGCTTACAAAGGCGGCTATGTTCGGTTCGGATGCTAACTGGGGAAGAGTGCTTTGCGCTATAGGTTATTCGGGTGCAAAGGTAGATGTTACCAAAATCGATGTTTGCTTTAAGTCCAATAAAGGCGAGGTTTCTGTTTGCAAAAACGGTTCAGGAGTGGATTTTTCTGAAGAAAAGGCAAAGGAAATTTTACTCCAAGACGAAATAGAGATTTTAGTAAACCTTAACAGCGGCGATTATGCTTCAATCGCTTGGGGATGCGACCTTACATACGATTATGTGAAAATAAACGGCGACTACCGTACTTAGTTTGGATTAAATTGCCCACAGCACCGTTTCTTGCTCGCAGTAGTATAAAAATACGACTTTGCTCGCAGAAAACGGCACTGTGAACAATTTTCTCTCAAACTAGTTTGGATTAAATCGCCCACAGCACCGTTTCTTGCTCGCAGTAGTATAAAAATACAACTTTGCTCACAGAAAACAGTACTGTGAACAATTTTCTCTCAAACTAGCTTGGATTAAATTGTCCACATAAAAATTAAAAGAAAGGCTTTTAAGTTATGTCTTTAAATATTACCAACGCTCAGAGAGCGGAAGTGCTAACTCAAGCACTTCCTTACATACAAAAATATTACGGCAAAACAGTTGTTATTAAATACGGCGGCAATGCTATGATTAATGAAGAATTAAAACAACAGGTTATGCAGGATACCGTGCTTTTGCACCTTATCGGCGTAAAGGTTGTGCTAGTGCACGGCGGCGGCCCCGAGATTACCGATATGCTGAAAAGAATCGGCAAAGAGTCAGTTTTTGTTGACGGTCTTCGCGTAACCGATAAGGAAACCGCCGAGATAGTACAAATGGTGCTAGCAGGAAAAATTAATAAAAGTCTTGTTAATCTACTTGAAATCCGTGGCGGTAAGGCTATGGGTATTTCAGGCCTTGACGGTCACCTTATAACTGCTGAGTCCAAGGATGAGCGTTTAGGCTTTGTTGGTAAGATTACCGATGTTAATGTTGAGCCTATTCTTGATTTGCTTAAACATCACTATATTCCTGTTGTTTCAACCGTTGGTTGTGACAAGGAGGGTAATGTATATAATATCAACGCTGATACTGCCGCGGCATATATTGCAGGTGCGTTAGAAGCGGAGTGTCTTATCTCTATGACCGATATTGCAGGTCTTTTAGCTGATAAGGACAACCCCGATACCCTTATTCCCAAAATTACCGTAAGTGAAGCTAAGAAGCTTTTCAAAGACGGCACAATTTCCGGTGGTATGATACCCAAAATTGAGTGTTGCCTTGAAGCTATCGAAAAAGGTGTTAAAAAGGTATTTATTATGGATGGCAGAGTGCCGCATTCACTCCTTATTGAGACCCTCACCGACGAAGGTGCGGGCACAATGGTTGTAGGTGACTAAGATGAATATTTTTGAAAAGGATGCTGAGTTTGTTGCAAATACCTATGCTCGTTTTCCCGTGGCGCTTGCTTCGGGTAAAGGCTCGCTTGTGTATGATGAAAACGGCAAAGAGTATATAGATTTGTCAACTGGTATCGCAGTAAATACATTTGGTATTGCTGATAACAAATGGGTAAAGGCAGTAACAGAGCAGTTAGGAAAATTACAACATACGTCTAACCTTTATTATACCAAGCCTTGCGCTGATTTGGCAGAGATATTATGTAATAGAACAGGTCTTAAAAGGGTCTTTTTTTCAAATTCGGGCGCTGAAGCTAACGAATGTGCAATAAAGACTGCGCGCAAATATGCCGCAGAAAATAAGGGTACGGAATATAATAAAATTATAACCCTTAAAAATAGTTTCCACGGTAGAACAGTAACCACCCTTGCCGCTACGGGACAGGAAGTTTTCCATAAGGATTTCCTACCACTTACCGAAGGCTTTTTATACTGTGAAGCAGGCAATATAGCCGAGCTTGAAGATTTAGTTGCAAACAATAGGGTTTGCGCAATTATGTTTGAACTCGTACAGGGTGAGGGCGGTGTAGTGCCGCTTAGCAAAGAATTTGTAAATGCTATATTTAAAATCGCAAAGGAAAATGATATTTTAACAATTTGCGATGAAGTGCAAACAGGTAACGGCAGAACAGGTGAACTTTATGCCTTTATGAAATACTCAGTATTGCCAGATATTGTATCAACCGCAAAGGGACTCGGTAACGGTCTTCCTATAGGCGCTACAATGTTAGGGGAGAAGGTAAAGGATGTTTTAATTCCTTCTTCACACGGCTCTACTTTTGGTGGAAACCCTGTCGCTTGTGCAGGAGCAATCAGTATTGTTAACCGCATTGACAGCGAATTACTGAAAGAAATTAATCAAAAGTCAGAATATATAATAAATGCGCTAAAAAATGCCGATGGTGTAAAATCGGTAAGCGGCATGGGACTTATGCTTGGAATTGAAACATACAAGGATGCAGGCGAAGTTATAAAGTACTGTATGGATAACGGTGTTTTGATTATTAAGGCCAAAAATAAGGTGAGGCTTTTACCTGCCTTAAATATTCCGCAAGATTTACTCGAAAAAGCGGTTGAGATTATTAAGAAAGGATGCGCGTTATAATGGATTTTAAAGGCAAAAGCTTTTTAAAGCTTCTTGATTTTTCTAAAGCAGAGATTGAATGCCTTATAGATTTAGCAAGCGAGCTTAAATATAAGAAAAAAGCGGGTATTCCCCATAGAATTTGCGAAGGCAAAAATATCGCGCTTATTTTTGAAAAAACTAGCACCCGTACACGCTGTAGCTTTGAGGTTGCAGCATACGATTTAGGAATGGGTGTTACTTATTTGGACCCACAGGGCTCTCAAATAGGTAAAAAGGAAAGTATTGCTGATACGGCAAGGGTTTTAGGCCGTATTTATGACGGTATTGAGTACCGCGGCTTTGGTCAGGAAATTGTTGAAGAATTAGCAGAGTATGCAGGTGTTCCTGTTTGGAACGGTCTTACTAATGAATTCCACCCTACACAAATGCTTGCCGACTTTTTAACCATTAAAGAACACTTTGGCAAAATAGAAGGCATTAACTTTGTTTATATGGGCGATGCACGCTACAATATGGGTAACTCTTATATGGTGGCTTGTGCAAAATTGGGCGTAAACTTTACCGTTTGTGCGCCCGAAAAATACTTCCCTAAAAAAGAACTCATTGATAAGTGTTTAGAAGTGGCAAAAGAAAACGGTGGTACTATTACCTTTGAAACCAACCCTATGAAAGCTACAAAAAATGCCGATGTTATTGCAACTGACGTTTGGGTTTCTATGGGTGAGCCTGACAGTGTTTGGGAAGAGCGTATTAAGGATTTAACACCTTATCAGGTTAATGACAAAATTATGAAAAACGCAGGAGAAAAAGCGGTATTTATGCACTGCTTACCCTCTTTTCACGATTTAAAAACAACTCTCGGTAAACAGATGGGAGAGAAGTTCGGTATAACCGAAATGGAGGTTACCGATTCTGTTTTCGAAAGCAGTCAGTCCATTGTG
>JAFQOJ010000039.1 GCA_017403265.1 Clostridia bacterium | reverse complement strand
TTAAAAGCAAAACAAGCGAACCGTTTACGAAGCTTACAAGAAAGCTTAAGGCCGATAACGGTTGCAGATTTACCTTGCTTATGAATTTACCCAACAATAAAATTACCGATGGTATTAAGCACATAAAGCCGGCGCCACAGAGAGAAAAGAAGGTAAAAGACCTGACCTTTTCCTTATTTTCTTTGTTGAGCCTTGCATTAAATAAAAGAGTGAACAACGATAGGAATCCAAGCACCGCAAAGGCTATTAAACAGTATTTAAAAAGTCTTGCAGAATAAAGCGCCAAATATTTTAAGAGCGAGGGTGCCGCAAAGGATACGTATTTTTCAACACACATATCGGCAAGCTCGTTCAAAGCCTCGGTATTATCGGAATTGAGGTTAATTACCGTTTCGCCCTTGGCAAAATTATTAAAATGATTTATAAGCTCATTTTTTAAAGCCGCAGTGTCGGGGATGAAGGGTTTTGCAGAGTAATTAGACTCAATTGCTTCGTTTGTAAGCCTTGATAGCTCGGCTGTATTGATTTTATCGTTAAAAAAATCATCGGTCAGTCCACTGGGGATTGCCAAATGATTTAGCTCTTCAGCCAAATCAGAAGCGGCAGCAGTTATATAACCCGAGCTGTTTAAGGTGTAGGATATATACGGTTTTGATAAAATGACAGCAAGTACAACCGCAAGAGATGTAAAGGAAATGAAAACCGAGCCTAAAAAGGATAAAAGAAAGTTTAAGACAGTACGAACCGTCTCTTTCTTATTTGAAAAATCGACCATAACGTACCCTCCTATTCGTTAACAAGAACTTTTGGTCCCGAAACATACTCGCCGTATACAAAGTAGCGCTGAGAAGTAAGACCTAAGGTGTTAAAAGGGTAACAGGTATATAATACGATGTTTTCTTTTTTAGCGCCAAGGTCATAAGCGGTTCGGTCGGTATTCTTTTTTATGGCGGTGTGTGTAATTCTATAGGTGTAAATACCATAGTTTGTTTTAAGGGTTATAATACTGCCTATCTGTGCATCTTTAAGCGTATCAAAATATCGGTTATTATGGCCACTGATAAGCACCGTTGAGCCGAAACCTGCAAAGGAAGAACCGGCATAATGACCCGCACCCTTTCGCAAAATTTGTGGTGAATCACCAAAAAATACAGAGCAATTAAGGGCGGTACTCTCGATTGAAATCTCGGCGTATTTGGTTCCCATAAGCGGAAAGGTAATTACGCTTGACGGAATTGTTTCCTCGTACATACCAAAAAGCTTATCGGTATAAATGTCGTTGTCGGCTTCGGTTAAAGTTGAATCCGATTCAGAAGAAATAATATCCCAGATGCCAAGTAGTGATTTTATTGTAGAATTTGCACCTAAAAACAGGATACAATACCCTAATATAGCAAAAGCTAACGGTACGCATAAATGTACCGTCAGCTTTTTAAAGTTGAATTTAAAAGTCATATCCTAGAATAATTTTATTTTCTTAGAAACAACTACAGAAACTGCTACAAGAGCAATTAAAGCGCTAACTGTTAAAATAATAGCAGAAACATTAACGCTGGCACCGGTTGTTTTGATAACAGGCTCGTCATTAAATACAACAGTGGGAGCAGCACCTGGTGTGGCTGCAGCCTTAGTGATTTCAACTTTAGAGGTAGCAGAGTTGTATGAAAGGTCAAGACCTACAACAGCACAAGCATCCTTACCAGCCTTAAGGATATCTTCCTTAACTGCCTGGGGAAGAACTTTAATGTTGAAATCATCTGTAGGTAATACGGTTGCCTTTAATTCGTCAACAGCCTTCTGAAGCTCTGCAATAATGGTATCAGCCTGTGTCTTGTTTACATCGATTGTAAGGAAATAGTTTTTAGCCTGATTAATATACTCATCGGGAAGCTTATAATCGGTCTTACCGATTTTGTATTCGTCGGACAAAAAATCAACGATGCGCTGCTCATCAGCAGAAAGAGCACCTGCGGCACCTGCTGTTACAGCAAAGGGAACGAGCATAAGAACTACTGCGAAAAGAACTGCAATAATTTTTTTCATAAAAACACCTCATTAAAAATAAATTTTTACTTATTTAGTATACACCAATATTTTCGTTTTGTAAAGTACTTTTTGAAAAGTTATAAAAATAGACTATTTTGGCTTGATAAAAAACGGCTTTTATATTATAATATATCTATTATAATATTGTGAGTATATTAGGGGAAATTACAAATGACGGCACAAGAAAATTTATTTGCCGAGCAGCAGATGTATATTGAAAAAATAAAAGGCTTTTTACATTCTGTTTACGGTGAACCGAAGGCTTTTGTTAACACCTACGGTTGTCAACAGAACGTAAGCGATTCAGAGCACATCAAGGGTATGCTTGAGGCTATGGGATACTCCTTAACGGAGGATGTAGGCGAAGCTGATTTTGTGCTTTTCAATACCTGTGCAGTGAGAGAGCATGCAGAGGACAGGGTTTACGGAAACATAGGCACACTTAAAGCTCTTAAAAAACAGCGTCGCAATATGATAATTGCGGTTTGCGGCTGTATGGCACAACAACAGTCGGTGGCTGACAGAATTAAAAAGAGTTACCCGTATGTTGATATTGTTTTTGGCACGCATGTAACGCATATGTTACCCGAAATGTTATATAGG
>JAFQOJ010000038.1 GCA_017403265.1 Clostridia bacterium | reverse complement strand
TTATTTTTGTTTCTGTAAATGCACCTTGTGTATTTTGCCTACTCCACATGCTTAAATCTATCTTTCCGCTAGCGGTTTCACCAATCTCTTTTATCATAGCTTTTAAATGCTTGATTTTTGGCTCTATATCCTTAGAAGAGCCAAAATTAACAATAAATCTGCCGTCTATTTTAGCTTTGATTGCATTTTTTTGAGTTACATCAACATAATCCACCGAAAGCTTATAAATATTTAATGTATCAATAAATGTAAAACAAGTATCCTTTACCGAATCATCAAAAAATTCTATTGCGCTTCCTACCTTACATCCAACTTTATCACTTATAACAAGCAAAATACCCTTTGGCTTTTTCGTATAATCCTTAAGCACCCAACCGCTTTTGCTTACCGAATAGTACTTCTTACCCACCTGATAGCATGTGTATTCTTTTGCATCGGTAATTTTAAGTGTTAAAGTATCGGGAAAAGAACGGTCTATTTCAACATTTTCAACAAAGGGCAACTTGGACTTTAAGCTCTTTAAAGACTTACTTTGCGATACTGCAATTAAATTATCACCAAGATTTATACCGCAATTTTCAATAATCTGAGTTTCAGTATAAAACTTACTACCCTTGGAAGTTATATTTTTAATTGGGAATAGCACCGTAACAGATAATACTGCACCTACTGCCAATAAAAGTATCAAGAAAAAAATTAGAAAAATTTTAGCGCGCCTTTTTCGTATTTTACGTTGACGCTCATACCGTTTGCGTAAAAATTCGTCATTCTGGAAATTCTTTTTCAAAATATCATTCCTTATACTATTTTAATATCCGCACCAATGGAACTTAAATTTGAAACAATATCTTCATAGCCGCGAAGAATATGAGATATATCACTTATTTGGGTCTCCCCATTTGCTGCCAATGCCGCAGTAACCAAAGCCGCGCCGCCACGAAGGTCGGTACATTTACAGTTAGCACCCGAAAGCGACTGCACACCCTCTATAACCGCAATTTTACCCTCGGTTTTAATTTTTGTGCCAAGTCGGTTGAGTTCTCCCACATAACGAAAACGGTTTTCAAATATATTTTCTACAAAAACACAAGTTCCGCTTGAAAGTGATAGCATTGCTACTACCAAAGGTCCTGCATCGGTTGGAAAACCGGGATATACCAAGCTTCGCACTGTAGGGACTCGGTTTAATCTTTTGGGTGCACTCACAGTAAGCGTTCTACCTAAAGCTTTAATATCGCATCCGCTTTCTCTAAAAAGCGAAAGACAAGAAACCATATGCGATGGCATTGTATTTTTTAATGTGATTTTACTGCCCGTAACCGCCGCTGCCGCGATATATGTTGCCGCAACAATACGGTCGGGAATTATTGTATGAGTTGTAGGATAAAGCTTATCTACACCGCTTATATAAATAGTATCAGAACCGCAACCTGAAATTTTAGCACCCATACTGTTTAAGAAGTCGGCAAGGTCGCTGATTTCAGGCTCACGCGCGGCATTGTGAATAAAGGTTTCTCCCTTAGCTGTTGCCGCCGCTAAAATTATATTTTCGGTGGCACCAACGCTTGGAAAATTAAGGTGAATATCAGCACCCCGAAGTCCGTTTTTTGTTTCACAGCACAAAAGACCATGCTCTTCTGTTATGGTGACCCCCATTTTTTTGAGCGCCGAAAGATGTAGGTCAATTGGGCGTGGTCCCAACTCGCAACCACCTGGACTGCTTATAACCGCTTTACCCGTTCTGCCTATAATGGCACCTAAAAACATTACCGAAGAACGCATTTGGCGCATAAGATCATCTGGAATTGTATATCCGTTTACAGCGCTTGAATTAACAATAACGGTGCTGTCTTGCTTTTTGCATTTACACCCTAATCCCTCTAAAATAAGAAATGAAGTGTCCACATCCGAAATATTAGGACAGTTATGTATTATACTTTCGCCGTAACACAGCAGAGTACCCGCCAAGACAGGCAATACACTGTTTTTTGCACCCTGAACTGTAATTTCACCTGAAAGCGTTTTGCCTCCAGATATCACAATTTCCGCCATAAAAAGCACCTCGCATAAACTTGTAACTACAGTTCATACTATGCGAAAATGCTTTTTTTGTCACGAATTGGATAAAACACCCATTATTATATCGTAAATTCGCTTGTTTGAGTCGGTTATGGCATTTTTGCGTGCATTAAGCGACATCTCTTGCAATTTATTATTATCGCCTATGAGTTTTTCTACAGTCTTAATAAGGCTCTCGCCCGAAAGGTCTTTTTCTTCTATAAGCTCTGCTGCACCGTCATTTTTAAGAGTTAAAGCGTTATGATACTGGTGATTTTCCGCAACATAAGGTGACGGAATAAGTATAGACGGTTTACCGCAAGCCTGTAATTCGCCCAAGGTTATGGCACCCGCACGGCAAATAACCAAATCTGCCGCCGCCATACATACATCCATATCATCTATGTATTCTCTAACCATTATATCACTTGAAAGCTTTGTATCTTTAAGACTTTCAAGCATTGCTTCATACCCAATTTTGCCTGTACCGTGGATATGATAATATTTATTTGAACCGTTATGCCATTTTATAAGATCGCTTACAGCTTCGTTAACACGGCGCGCACCCAAAGAGCCGCCAAAGGAAAGAATCAACGGCTTGTCACCTAAATTCAACTTTTTACGGGCGGTTTCACGGTCTATATTCAATAGCTCTTGCCTTATGGGATTGCCCGTAATATACATATTTTTATTTATTTTAAGGTATTTTTCCGCTTCCTTCATAGCAAGCATTACGGCATCGGCTTTTGGTGCTAGCATTTTTGTAGTAACACCCGGAAAAGCATTTTGCTCATGAATAGCGGTTTTATAGCCTAAATTCTGTGCCGCTTTAAGCACAGGACCGCTTACATATCCGCCCGTACCTATAACAATATCAGGATTGATTTTTCTAATAATTTTTTTAGCGTTTAAAGTAGAAGTTGCCGCCATTTTCACTGCAGAAATATTATGAATAATAGCTTTTGGGCTTAAGCTTCTTCTAAAGCCCGCCACCTTTATTGTATAAAATTCATAGCCTTTTTGTGGCACTAACTTTGCTTCAAGCTTTTCGGCTGTGCCTATATAGCTAATCTCAGCATCAGGATTTTGTGCCTTTATATAATCTGCAATAGCTAAAGCAGGATTTATATGTCCCGCCGTGCCGCCGCCTGCAAATAAAACTTTCATAAAATCACCCTTTATGTTTTCTCAATATTTGCACTTCGCGAAATTGATAAAACAACCCCCATTTGTGCAAGCAATATTAAAAGTGAAGTTCCGCCGTAGCTGAAGAACGGAAGACTGATACCCGTGTTTGGAATTGTATTGGTAACAACCCAAATATTAAGCATAGCCTGTAAGCCTACTTGGAATGTAAGGCCTATTGCCATTAAAGAGCCAAATTTATCGGGTGAGCGCATTGCTATTACAAAGCCACGCCAAACAAGTAAGCAAAATAGAATAATTATAACAACTGCACCTATTAAGCCTACTTCTTCACATACGATTGAGAAAATAAAATCGTTATGAGGTTCGGGTACCCAAAGATATTTTTGACGAGATTGCCCTATTCCCCTACCTAATATTCCGCCTGAGCCGATTGCCAGAAGCGACTGTATTGTTTGGAAACCTTCTCCTGTGGGAGCAAGCCATGGGTCAAGCCAATATTTAAAGCGGTCAGACGCATAGCCTATAGCACCAGTCAAAACAAGAGCTAAAACACCTGCGCCGCCAAGACCCAAACCACCAAAAATATATCTTTTAGGTAGTCCGCCCACAATCAGCAAAACAATACCCAACATAAACACAAGTATTGTAGCCGAAAGATGCGGCTCTGCTACGATTAAGCAGCAAGGAACAGCCAATAGTGCTACCAAAATTGCAATAAATTTAAAATTTCCTATTTGCTTATAGTTAGCCGAAATCAATGCCGCAAAAATTAAAACAATAGAAAATTTTGCAAACTCGGACGGCTGAAATGTTATAGAGCCTAATGCCAACCAACGCTTAACATCCATTCCCTTAACCTGTGGCGGCAAAATTAAAAGTAAAAGTAAAATTGCATTTACACCTAAATAGATTACCCACGCAAAGCGTTTAAAAATATGATAATCCCATTTAGATACCCAAAGCATTACAATTACACCCACAACGGCAAATAATGCCTGACGGGATATAAATTTGTAGCTGTTGCCGTAATATTCGTAAGAATAAGCATAGCTTGCCGAAAATAGCATAACAAGGCCTATTGTTAATAAAATAAGCACTAATGAAAAAAATGTTATGTCTATTTTTCCGCGCTTTGAAGCGTTTTTCTTGGACTTAGCCATGCTTTTTCCTCCTAATTAGAATCTTAAAAATATTGGTAAAAGTGCCAAAACGCTGCCTATCACCGTAACAAAAGAAAATACAAAAACAATCTTGTTTTCCGACCAACCGCACATTTCAAAATGGTGATGTAAAGGTGCCATTTTGAATACACGCTTTTTGGTCTTCTTATAATATGCCACCTGAATAATATCAGATAAGGCTTCCAGTAAATAGATAATACCAACTAAAATAAGCAGTATCGGTTTTCCTATACCGAAGGACATAGCAACTACCATACCGCCCAAAAACATTGAGCCTGTGTCGCCCATAAAAACTTTAGCAGGGTGGGCGTTCCAGCATACAAAACCTACACAAGCGCCCGCTAATGCAGAGCAAAGTATATTATTTGAAACAATTGTAAGATAACCCGACGCTAACATAAAAGCACAGGAGGCAACTAGGGTTACAGAAGACGCTAAGCCATCAATACCATCGGTTAGGTTTACTGCGTTTGTAAAGCCATATATAAAGCACAAAGCTATTGGCCAAAACAAAAGCCCAAAACCGCTTGTAATATCAATTTCACCCTTTATGAAAGGAATATAGAGCGTATCCATACCACTATAGCTTAACGCCAAAAGATATAACGCCGAAACCAGAAGCTGTAAAAAGGTTTTTTGGCGTGCGGTAAGACCTAAATTGCGTTTTTTAACAACCTTAATATAGTCGTCAACAAAACCGATTGCCGCCATACAAAGAGCCATTAGGGTACCCGCAACAAAGGTAATAAGGCGCCTTTTGTTAAGTAATTCGCTATAAAATCCGTTATGAGTCATAACAGAATATATAATGCAAACCGCCAAAGCTAAAACCACACCTAAAATCATCATTATTCCGCCCATTGTAGGTGTGCCCTGTTTAGACTTGTGCCAATTAGGACCGTCTTCTAGTATAGTCTGTCCAAATTTAAGCTTTCTAAGGTAAGGTATTACAAAATACCCCGAAAACAAAGTAAAAGCAAAAGCAACAAGTGCAGCGATTACAATAGTTAAATCTTTCATTTTTTATACCCTCTTTTGCATTTTTAAAGCCGCAAGCCACTAAGGATTTTTAAAGAAAGGATTTTACAATCTATCTTTCGTCAAAATCAAACTTTTCCTTACCTAATATCTGATAGGTTTCGTGACCCTTACCTGCTAATATTATTATATCATCTTTTTGCGCAATTGAAAGAGCAAATTTTATAGCCTCGCGCCTATCGGTAATTACCTTACCCGTAAAAATATTATCAGGTATGCCTTTCATTATGTCTGCAATAATTTCATTAGGGTCTTCTGTGCGAGGATTATCGCTTGTAACTATTACATAGTCACCGTAAATTGAAGCAATTTCACCCATTAAGGAACGCTTGGTTTTATCGCGATCCCCTCCGCAACCGAAAAGAACAATCAGTCTTTCCTTAGCGCATTTTTTAAAGGTTTTGAGTATATTTTTAAGTCCGTCAGGTGTGTGAGCATAGTCGATAATAACTGTAAAATCCTTAGTATTTGGTACTACCTCTGCCCTACCCTTAACACCGCAGAACTCATCTAACGCTTGCTTTATAATATCGTAAGATATACCAATAGACCTCATACAAGCTATAGCACAAAGTGAATTATATACCGTAAACTCGCCGCCTGTTGCAACATCAATATGCATAAGACTATCGGTTAATAGTTCATAGCTTGTTCTGTTAGGTAAAGTATTTACCGCTTTGCCTATATAATCCGAAGGTTGTTTTACACTGTAGGTAAACTTTTTGCAGTCGGTTTCGGCAATTAAGCGCTTACCATACTCATCATCTGCATTTATTACTGCGCAATTACACTGACTGAAAAGCTTTTTCTTAGCAAGATAATAGTTTTCCATAGTGCCGTGGTAATCAAGATGGTCCTGTGTGAGATTAGTAAACATTGCACTCTCAAAGCTTAAAAGCTCTATATGACCAAAGCAGACAGAGTGTGAAGAAACCTCCATAATCACATACTCACATTCACTTTCAACCATTTGGGCAAAAAGCTCGTTTAAATAAAAAGCGTGTGGTGTTGTATTGATTGAAGGAATTACGCGGTCACAAATCATATTTTGATTAGTACCAATAAGACCAACCTTTTTGCCTGCTTTTTCTAAAATCGCCTTTACCATATAGGTAACGCTCGTTTTACCGTTAGTACCCGTGACGCCTAAAAGCTTTAGTTTTTTAGCAGGACAAGAAAACCAATTAGCAGATGCTTCGGCAAAAACTCTTTGCGGATTTTCTGTAAAAACAACATTTTCTAAATCGCTTTTACAGCTTGTAAATACTACTGCTGCGCCGTTTTTAATAGCGTCGGTATCATATTGCGCTACATCGCTTGTATTTACATACAAATAACCGTCCACTACTTTTCTTGAATCGTTAGTTATTCCTTTGATTTCTATTTCCGCTATCCTTTTTTCACAGCTTGTTAATTGCGATAGTTTCATTTTCAAATTTAAAAATTATCCGTCAACCGCAGATTCGTCTCTGAAATACACAGTTACAACAGTACCCGCGTCAACTTTTGTTCCTTTCTTAATACTTTGATTATAGGCTTTAAGACCGCTTGTGGTCATATTGCCCGAAAATTCAATATTAACACCCGCTTTTGCCGCGGTGGTGTTAGCCTCATTAGCGGTAAGCCCCTTGAAATCGGGGACTGTAACGGTTTTTTCGGTGGTTTTATCGGTGTAAAGAATAACCGTACCGCCGTTTACCACCTTACTTCCCGCTTCGGGAATTTGACGAATAACCTTTTCGCCGTCGCCTACTACTTTATATTCAAGCTTCTTAGAAGCAATCTTACCGCGTGCATCTTCAACCAAATCCCCTACTACTTCGGGAATTTCAACCGAAAGTTTTTTTAGTTCTTCGTCAGAGTAGCTTGGCTCGTAGCCCAAATACGGCAATACATCAGACATAATTTTTGAGTTTACAGGTGCCGAAATAACACCGCCGTAATAGTTACTGCCCTTAGGCTCGTCAAGCATAACAAATACAGCTATTTCAGGATTTTCGATAGGCGCTACTGTAATACAAGAGCCGATATAAAGGTATTTATCACCCGTTTGCTGAATTTTTGAAACCTTTTGCGAGGTACCTGTTTTAGCACCTATATTATAACCCGAAACAAGAGAGTTTTTAGCGCCGTTTTCAGATACAAACTGCATTAAAGAGCGCATTTTATCTGATGTTGTCTCTGAAATCACCTGTCTTTTATGACCAAGCTTTGTGGTTTCTATAACCTTGTTATCAGCATCAAGCTTCTTTTCAAGCAAATGCGGTGTTACAAGGTAGCCGCCGTTTACTGCGGCAGATACCGCCGACATAAGCTGAACAGGTGTTACATTAAAGGTTTGACCGAATGAAGAAGAAGCCAACTCTACAGGACCCATATTTTCTTGCGAATGGTAGGTAGAGCGTGATTCACCCGGTAAATCTATACCCGTTTTTTCGGTGAAGCCAAAGGCTTTAAAATATTTTGAAAAGGTAGATACGCCAACTAATTGACCTATTGTAATGAAAGCGGGATTGCAAGAATTTGCAATAGCGTTTTTAAGGTCTTGCGTGCCGTGACCGCCGTGCTTCCAACAACCGTAGCCCTGACCTGCAACAGTAGTTCTACCGTTACAGAAAAAGCTGTTTTTTTCATTTACAAGATTTTCTTCAAGCGCAATTGAAGTAGTAACAACCTTAAATACCGAACCCGGCTCGTAACTGTCGGATACCGCTTTATTACGCCATTGTTTGTTTAAAAGCTCGGTACGGAGTTCCTTTTTTTCATCTTCGTCTTTAGCTTTGTCAACCTGTGATTGATCAGCTTTAGAAAGCGTAAATGGCTCGTTAGGGTTGAAGTCACCCTTTACCGCCATAGCAAGCACTGCACCTGTGTTAACATTCATAACCACTGCAGCGCCGCGCTCGGCAATTTGATTTTGCTCGATAGCGGTTTCAAGGTACTTTTCTGCGGTGTACTGAACATAAGAATCTAATGTAAGTACAAGAGATGTTCCCTTTATTGCGTTTTCAACCTTTTCATAAGTAAAACGCATATCGGCGCCCGCAGCATTTTTAGCCGCAACAACACGTCCTGCAATACCTGTAAGGTCGTTATCGTAATATTGCTCTATGCCTGCAAGTCCCTGTTCATCTGCACCCACAAAGCCCAATACCACCGAAGCCAAGCTATCGTTGGGATAATAGCGCTTTGTGGTTTCGTCTATACCTACATATTTTGTAATTTCAAGTTTCTTATTATCCGAAATAAATTGGCGTATCCTATCTGCAGTCTGTTTGTCGATTTTCTTTTTAACAGTAACATAGTAAGTATTCTTGTTTGTGTATTCATAGACTGTCTCATATTCTACCTCCAAAATTTCTGATAATTCTTTTGCTATGAGTCTGCGTATGCTTTCTCTTTCTGAATCACTTTTAATTTTCTTTATTGCGTTAGGGGTTATATAAACCGTCCACGCAGTAGAGCTGGTGGCTAAAATCTGCATATTGCGGTCGTAAATATCGCCGCGCGGAGCGGATATCAAGCTATCGTAAAGCTGTTGCTCAGAAGCCTTGCTTTGATACTTTTCGCCGTTAATTACCATAATATTCACAAGGCTTCCGGTAGAAATCAAGGAGAGACATAGTATTAAAATAATCATAACTACCCATATTCTAGTAAGCATAATTTTACCGGGTTTCATATTTTTACCACCTTCTCCTCATTCTTCTTTTATGCCCGAATACGAGAGTCATTTTTTGACTCTCGTACCCTAATTAGTATATTATTTCAGCCTTTCAAATTATTACTTTCATTCCAAAACTTCACCGTCGGCATTCATAGCTATATCGGTATCGTTAACGCGGATATATGTTACATCATCCTTGCTTGGCTTTTTCATACCAAGGTTCATAGCCTCAAGCTCTAAGTTTACATAAGATATTTTTCTTTGAAGTTCAACTTCAAGTGCGGTTTTTTCGCTGTCGAGCTCGGTTATTTGAGCTTTATAATCGTTAATTTGAGAATTAACCTCATTTATTTTAATACGCAATGCTATATTACCGCAAAGCCCTGCCAAAAGAAAAACAACGCACATTATTGCGGCAACTGTCGGAGAAAGGCGTCTTGCAGCTTTTCTGCCCGCTTTAGTGTTACGGTTTGGCATAACAACAATATTATCGCGAGGTGTTTGTTTTTCCTTAGGCGCAAACATATCAAAATCATACGCCAAGCTATCGTTATAATATTTTAAATTATTCAACTGTGCCTTCTCCTTTGAATTCTTAGTTTCTTATAATTACCCTTAATTTTGCACTTCTGCTACGGGGGTTAATTTCGAGTTCTGACTCACTCGGTTCAATTGGTTTACGGGTTAATAACCGTCCTTTTGGTGTTTTACCGCATACGCATACGGGAAAATCGGGTGGACAGGTACAACCTGTTGTAAAATCCTTAAAGCGCTGTTTTACCATCCTGTCTTCAAGTGAATGGAAGGTTATTACCGCTAAAACACCGTCTTTATTCAGTAAATCAAAAGCCTTGTCTAAAGCTTCGTTCAAGCGGTCTAACTCGCCGTTTACCGCTATTCTTATTGCCTGAAAGCATTTTCTTGCGGGGTGTCCGTTTCTTTTGGCTTTTGCAGGTACGGCGTTTGAAATGATTTCTGCCAACTGTAATGTTGAAGTAATTCTTTCAACACTTCTAACCTTTACTATTTCTGCCGCAATTTTTTTAGAAAACTTTTCTTCGCCGAAACGGAAAAAAATATCCGAAAGCTCGTTCTCTGAAAATTCGTTTACTATATCTTCTGCAGAAATTCCGCTTTTGCTCATTCGCATATCTAAGGGTGCATCCTTGTGATAGGAAAATCCCCTTTCGGCAGTATCAAGCTGATACGAAGAAACACCAAGATCTAAAAGTATGCCGTCTACCTTATTTATATTAAGGCTTTCTAAAGCCTTGTCCATATTTGAAAAATTAGTTTGTACAACTGTTGCGGGAAGCCCTTTAAGACGCTCGGTTGCAATTTTCACAGCGTCAGGGTCTTGGTCAAGGCAGATAAGCCTTCCGCTAATTATCCGCTTTGCAATTTCACTGGAATGACCTGCACCGCCTACCGTACCGTCAACATAAATACCGCTAGGGTTGATATTTAAGGCTTCAATCGTTTCGTTTAGTAAAACAGAAATATGTTTAAATTCCATAACTAAAACTCAAGCTCTGCCATAATATCGGCAATCGACTCAGGCGTAGTATTTTCGGTTTCTTGAGCCCAAAGAGCAGTATTCCAAATTTCTACCTTATTATTAACGCCTAAAATATCAGCTTTCTCTTCCAAGCGTGCATAATCGCGAAGGTTTGCAGGAACAAGGATTCTTCCCTGTGCATCAAAACCAACATTAAATGCATTAGCAAACAAGAAACGCTTAACCGCGCTTGATTTAGTGTTAGGAAGATTATCAAGCTTTGCAACAAACTTTTCCCACTCAGCCAATGAATATACACAAAGGCAACGCTTTCCCGAAATATCCTGTGAGATAATAAACTCTTCGCCAAGCTCTTCCCTGAATTTAGACGGGATGAAAACCCTGCCCTTTTTATCGATATTATGTTGGTAATTACCTAAAAACAAGATTTTCACCTCTTTTTCACCACTTTAGTGCACTTTAATGGATTTTTACTCCACTTTGCACCACATAATTGTATTATAATGGCACTTTAATAAAAAATCAAGTATTTTTTCAAAAAAATTATTACAATTTTGAAATATTTTATTAAATACCTGCAAAAACACAAAAAAAGCAGGCTTTCGCCTGCTTTTTAGAGTAATTTCATATCATTTTGTTTTCGTCAAAAGTTAATTTAGAAAAGTATATATAATGAATAAATTCCATTATTGCAACTTTTTTGTCATACCTACATTTTCTAAATATATTTATAAGCCTTTTTTCTTTTTCATCTGTCACAATAACAACCGAACTTTGCATAGAAAGTTGCTTGTATTTTTCTTCAAGGTGTTCTAAATATTTTGATTTTTCTTCCATAAAATCATCATAAAGTAATAGGTGTTCGTCAACGTCCAATATTTTTGAAAACTTTTTAAGATATTTATCGTAAATTTTACCTTTATTTTCTATTCTGCAATAAGTGGTATACTTTAACCCCATTTTTTCTGCCATTTGGCGTTTGGTTAATCCCGCTTTTTCTCTAAAATAAGTAATTCGTTTGTTTATACTTTCCATAATTAGCCCCTAAAATTAAAAAAGTGCGTAACCGAAGCTACGCACGAAAAACGCAAACTCCGATAAGTCGCCAAACGAATCGAACAATAATTGAAAGGATATTCCTTGTCAATAATAATGTTTAAGAGTTTGCATTTTTGCAAAATTCATAACATTATTATCAACAAAAAACACTTATCCCTATAAAAAGAAAAAGCTCCTTACAATTACATATTCAATTCGTTTGGCACTTTTTAGTTTACCACTAATTTTTAAAAAAATCAACACTTAATTTATCGTTACAATAATTACGCATTACGCATTATAAAAATCATTGCGAGCGCAAGCGTGGCAATCTCTTAGTAATATCTCTCAACTTTGCTCGGGGTGACACTAGCCTCGTCATTCCGAACGAACGTGTGGAATCTTAACATTGTCATTATAAATTCGATTTGTCGCTTATGCCGCGACAGGCACTTCCTTTCTTGTGTAGGCGAAAAGAAAGGAAGCAAAGATTCGCCTTAAAGGGAAATTTCGATTTCCCCTTCGGTGTGGAATTACCACACACTACCAACCGCCACCGAAGAGTGAAAACCTAAGTTTTCAATTCGGTGGCAAGTATGTTCTATTTTATACTCTCTATGCGACACCTTCAACCCCTCGACAAAGAGCTTCGCTCTTGACCCAACAAATTCTTTAATATATGCATTAACAAAAAACTCCCCGAAGGGAGTTTTTGTTTACTTTTTAGTCTTTTTATATTTCACATACGACCAAGCCGAATAATATGTTTTACCGCTCACCTTTTTGAAACTGCGTACTCTTACATAATACGTCTTTTTTGCTTTAAGACCTTTTAATGTAACTGTAGTTATTTTATTGCTCTTTACAGTTTTGGTCTTTTTAGATTTAAAGCTCTTTGAAGTGCTGTACTGAACCTGATAACCCGAACCGCTTGTCGACTTAGCAAGCTTTACCGTAAGCTTCTTACTGCCTGCAGTAAGCTTTGTTACCGCAGATTTTGCAGGGTTAACCTTAAAATAAACATATTTTGTACCTGTATAGTTACCCTTAAATGTAATCTTTACCTTGTAAGTACCAACTTTTTTACTGTTTGTGGGGTATGTCACCTTATAGTAGCTTGAAGAAATCTTCTTACCTGCAGAATTTTTAACAGTTACCGTAGGCTTTTTGGATTTGCCGTTATAATGATAGCTTGAAGCCGAAAGCGTTGCTTTAAGCTTTGCAGATGACTGCGCTACTATTTGAAATTTAACGGTTTTTGCGCCTGTATACTTACCCTTAAAGGTAACAGTTACACTATAAGTACCAACATTCACTCTGCCCGAAGGATATTTAACAGTGTACTGACTTGACGGAATTTTATCACCGTTAATATCATAAACAGTAACGCTGGGTTTTTTAGCGCTTCCGCTATAGGTAGTCTTTGCGTAAGAAAGCGAAACCTTATTTATTCTCGGTATCACTTCCTTCTTTATAACCGCCTGACACGATTTACAGTAGGTGGTTTTAATACCGTCGGCTTTGTCGGTAGCTTTAACATAGCGGTAGCCTTCTATATGAGCCGAGCCACAGTCACCTACAGCAATTGTGTAATACCCTTTACTGCCCTTAATTTTTATATAATATTCTCCTGCATCAAGAATAGCAGTTTGTTGTGTGCTGCTTGAAGCATAACTATACACAAGTTGCTTTTCTATTGCAGAATAAACATATATATCCTTACTGTTTCCGCTTTCGTTAATAAGCAGAAAACGAATATTGGCATCATAATTTAATGTAAACTTAAACCAGTCAACATCATTATTAGATGAAAGCTCACGTGTTAGTGGCTTATTAATAGAAATTGAGGCTGCTTTGTCTTTAGTATTTCCTTCAGTATCAGCTATATAACTAACCTTTACCTTATAGTTACCTGTTGCGCCATTATGAGCATAAATTTTAAAATAATATTCGGTATTTGGGTCTAATTTAAAATTGATATGAATACCTTTGCTTCCGTAATATCTATCATGGCCTATTTCATTTCCAGCTGCATCATAAACATACAGGGAATAATCGTTACCAATGCTTAAGTTTTCCATATCGAAATAATAGTACGCTTCAAAAGCTTGGGTGGTAAATTTAAAGAAATCCACATCACCATTACCGTTGATCGCTTCAGATATCTCTTGATTTAAAGAAATCTTTATAGCTTTTTCTTGTTTATTAGGGTAATTATCCCTTTGTGAAGTAACCTTTACCTTATAATTACCTGTTGCGCCATTATGAGCGTAAATTTTAAAATAATATTCGGTATTTGGGTCTAATTTAAAATTAATATGAATGCCATAGCTTCCGTAATGTTTACCATAACCTATTTCATTACCCGCAGCATCATAAACATAAAGAGAATAATCGTTACCAATGCTTAAGTTTTCCATATCAAAATAATAGTACGCCTCAAAAGCTTGGGTGGTAAATTTAAAAAAATCTACATCATTAGCACCCGAAACAGCCGCACTGATTTCTTGGTCTAATTGTATTTGTGTGGCATTTTCCCGCTCGTTAGCGTGGGCGTCTGCAATATCACTAATAGTAAAATTATAATTGCCGGTAGCATTATTGTGGGCATAAATTTTAAAATAATATTCAGTATTTGGGTCTAATTTAAAATTGATATGAACGCCATAGCTTCCGTAATGTTTACCATAACCTATTTCATTACCCGCAGCATCATAAACATACAAGGAATAGTCGTTATTAATGCTAAGGTTTCCCATATCTAAATAGTAGTATGCGTTATAATCCTTAGTGGTAAACTTAAAATAGTCAACATCACCCTTACCGTCAAGCGCGGTGGTAACCTTTGTATCGGGCTCAACCTTATAAGCGTTATCCATAGTATCGCCTACCGCATCAAGCGTTTGGACAATATCAAGCTGATAACCGCCTATTCCTGAATTCAAATAAATACATACATAATATTTTGAATTAGGTTTAAGCTTTAACTGGTGGTTGGTGGTATAAGAATGAGAAGCATACATATTAAAGGTATCTCTTAACGGACGTTCACCTGCACCTTCAACATATTCATAAACATACATATAAAGATTTGATAAACCACTTATATTTTCTAAGTTAAAATTATAAAACGAATCGGTATCGTCGGTTTCAAAATAATACCAGTCTTTATCGCCAGGTGCATCTATTGAAGAAATCATCTGCCCTACCGACAAGGTTTCGGTAGCCGTTTCCCAAGTATCGCCACCTATATCGGTATAAGAGTTAACTCTCATTCTATAATAACCATACAGGTCTGTTGTAACTTTTATTCTATATGTAGAGCCTTGAGTTAGTTTCAAAGATACATTACCGCTATAACCGCATCTAACACTGAAGTCAGCCTTAATAGTTTCAGCACTATCTAATATCTGGATATTAATTTTTCCAAAAAACAAGTTTATAAAAGAATCGGCTATACTAATACCTGTTCTTGCTTCAACGCTTTGATTATCAAAGGTGAATTTATAATATTTTGTTTCGGTTGCAGTGATAACATAGTTGCCAAATGTATGCCCTTCAGTAAACTGGTCCTGAATCACATCGCCATCAAAAACCTCTACCGCGCTTTTAGCAGCATGGGTGCCATCCGCTGCAGCGGGAATTGTCGTAGTGAAAACTAAAATTAACGCAAGAATTAAGGAAATAAAACGCATCTTTTTCATAATTAAGCCTCCCCAAAAAATATACTCCCTTAATTTACATTATACATATTTATGTACAAAAGTCAATTATGCGATATTGTGATTATATTGTACAATGATTCCGAATTACACATTACGAATTACACATTAACAAAAAACTCCCCGAAGGGAGTTTTTTATTCAAGCTCAAATGCGCCTGTGTAAAGACTATAGTATTTTCCTTTTTGAGCAATAAGCTCTTTATGGCTTCCGCGTTCAATAATTTCGCCCTTTTCGAGCACCATTATTACATCAGAATTTTTAACGGTTGAAAGACGGTGAGCAATAACAAATACCGTTCTGCCTTTCATAAGGCTGTCCATACCACTTTGAACAATAGCTTCGGTACGGGTGTCAATACTTGATGTGGCTTCGTCAAGTATCATAACAGGCGGGTCAGCTACAGCCGCACGCGCAATAGCAATCAACTGACGCTGACCTTGTGAAAGGTTTGAGCCGTTGTTTGAAAGCTCAGTATCGTAGCCTTTAGGCATACGCGAAATAAAATCATCCGCACCCGAAAGCTTTGCAGCATTTATGCAATCTTCATCGGTAGCATCAAGCCTGCCGTAACGGATATTTTCCATAACCGTACCTGTGAAAAGGTTGGTATCCTGTAAAACCAAGCCAAGTGAACGGCGCAAATCAGATTTTTTAATCTTATTTACATTAATTCCGTCATATCTTATCTTACCGTCTTCAATATCGTAAAAACGGTTAATGAGGTTTGTAATGGTAGTCTTGCCTGCGCCTGTAGCACCTACAAAAGCAACCTTTTGACCCGGTTTTGCAAAGACGCTTACATTTTTAAGCACTGGTCTTCCCTCTACATAAGAAAAGTCTACATTCTCTAAAAGAACGTCACCCTTAAGCTCAGTATAAGTGAGTGTTCCATCACCATGCGGATGCTTCCAAGCCCAAGTGCCTGTACGGTTTTCGGTTTCGGTGATATTACCGTTCTCATCAATAATAGCATTAACAAGTGTTACATATCCGTCGTCAACTTCAGCAGGTGTATCCATAAGCTCGAACACGCGCTCTGCACCTGCAAGGCCCATTACTACCGAGTTTATTTGTTGTGAAACCTGATTTACATTACCTGTGAACTGCTTAGTCATATTGAGAAACGGAATTACAATGCTAATACTAAGTGCCATACCCGAAAGGCTTAAATTCCACACATTGCCAAGCAATAAAAGTCCGCCAACTGTTGCGATAATAACATAAAGTATATTACCTATATTCATATTAATAGGACCTAATATATTAGCATACGCGTGTGCTTTGCGGCTATCCTCATAAAGCTCGTTATTGACCTTATCAAAGGCTTCTATACTTTTATCCTCGTGGCAGAATACCTTTACAACCTTTTGGCCGTTCATAATTTCTTGAATATAGCCTTCTGCCTTACCTATTGATTTTTGCTGACGGATAAAGTATTTAGCCGAGCCGCCGCCAACCTTTTTGGTAACAAGAAACAGCAAAAACACGCCTGCAACAACCACTAAAGTAATCCAAACGCTGTACCAAAGCATTATGAAAAACACAGTACAAACAATAATGCTTGCTTGAATAAGCGAAGGAATTGACTGTGAAATCAACTGGCGAATAGCATCAATATCATTAGTGTAGTGGCTCATAATATCGCCGTGCTTATTAGTATCAAAATATTTAATTGGAAGAGTTTGCATCTTGTTAAACACAATCTTACGCATTTTACCCAAAAAGCCTTGGGTTATATATGCCATAAGCTGCGTTTGAGCAAAAACCGCAAGCAAAGATACCAAATACAACGAGGCTAAAATTATAATTTTAGGGATTATAACCTCTTTAGCGCCTGCCCAGTCACCTTGGCGATAGAACATCTCTATATCCGCTAAAATCTTTTGGTTAAAAATAGCGGGCATTGTAGCAACAATAGAAGAGAAAATTATACAACAAAGTGCCGTTGGCAATAAAGCAGGATAGCTTTGCCAAAGCATTTTTAAAGTGCGCTTTAATGCATTACCGTTGAACTTACGGGTAGCAGAAACACCCTTTGGTAAATTACGGGGACCGCTATTACTGCTCATCACTGTCACCTCCGCTTGTTTGTTGTTCATATACTTCGCGATAAATATTACTTGTAGTTAATAATTCGTCGTGCTCGCCCATACTATCAATTTTACCGTTATCAAGCACTATAATTAAATCGGCATCCTCAACAGATGCAATTCTTTGTGCAATAATAATCTTTGTAGTTTCGGGAATAAATTCTTTAAAGCCTTTTCGGATTAGCGCATCAGTCTTGGTATCTACTGCGCTTGTAGAGTCATCCAAAATAAGAATTTTCGGCTTTTTAAGAAGTGCACGCGCAATACAAAGTCGTTGCTTCTGTCCACCCGAAACATTAGTACCACCCTGTTCAATGTAGGTATCGTAACCATCAGCAAAGGTTGTAACAAATTCATCAGCCTGTGCTAATTTGCAAGCGGCAATAATCTCTTCATCAGTAGCATCTTCGTTACCCCAACGAAGATTTTCTTTTATAGTGCCTGAAAATAGTTCGTTCTTTTGAAGCACCATAGCAACATTATCACGCAAGGTTTTAATATCGTAATCTCTTACATCAACACCGCCTACTAAAACTGCGCCCTCAGTAGTATCGTAAAGGCGAGGTATTAACTGTACAAGCGAGGTTTTAGATGAGCCCGTACCGCCGATAATTCCGACAGTCATACCTGGTTTTATAGAAACATTTATATTCTCAAGCGCAAACTTCTTTGCGTTTTCGTTATATTTAAAGTTAACATTGTTAAACTGGATAGCGCCGTTTTTTACCTCAAATACAGGGTTTTCGGGGTTTTTGAGATTTGGCTCTTCCTTAAGCACTTCGCAAATACGCTTCATAGATTCAAGCGAAATTGTTATCATAACATAAATCATTGAAAGCATCATAAGCGACATAAGTATTTGCACACCATAGGTAAGCATAGCCGAAATATGCCCCATATTTACTTTAGCACCGCTGCTTGAAATAACAAGATAAGAGCCTAATAAAAGTATTACAACAGTGTTAAAGTACATACAAAACTGCATTATGGGTGTATTAAGCGCTACAATACGCTCCGCCTTGGTAAAATCATCGGTAATACCGTCTGCCGCATTTGCAAACTTTTGCTTTTCGTAATTTTCACGCGAAAAGCCTTTTACTACACGCATACCGCGAACATTTTCTTCAATCGATTCGTTAAGCTTATCGTATTTTTTAAATACACGCTTAAATGCAGGCATTGCCTTTTGGCTAACAAACCAAAGTCCGCAAATGAGCACAGGAATAACAACAACAAACGAGGTAGCAAGTGCACCACCCATTGTATAAGCCATTACAACCGAAAATATAAGGAGCATAGGACTGCGAATAGCAGTTCTTATAATCATCATATAAGACATCTGTACGTGGGTAACATCGGTTGTAAGACGGGTAACCAGTGAAGTTGATGAAAACTTATCTATATTCGAGAAAGAAAAACGCTGTATCCGCTCAAACATATCGTGACGTAAATTACGAGCAAAGCCTGCTGACGCTTTAGCACAGGTAAGGGCAGCAATACTGCCGCAACCAAGCGACACAAGTGCCAAAGCAATAAGCAATAAGCCCGATTTTAAAACTTCAGACATTGCAGCACCCGTTTCAATATTATTTACAAGACCCGCTGTAATACGTGGTATAAATGCCTCAATTAAAACCTCTCCCATAATAAATACTAGGGTTAAAATTGACGGCAATTTATTCTCTCTTATACTTTTTGCTAAAGTTTTAATCATTGTCTTCCTCCATGTTTGCTATAAGCCTGTCAGCCGTTTTCAAAAAGGCGTCAATCTCTTTATCGGTTAACCCCTTTCGCAAGCGTTGTTCCCTTTTGTTAATATTGTTAAGCACGGCTTTGTGTATGTCTATTGCCTTATTGGTAAGCACAATCTTTTTAAGCCGAGCATCACTCTCAACACTTACTCGGGTTATAAATCCGTTTTGCTCCATTGTTTTTAGAATATTACTCGCAGTAGAGCGGCGGATTGAAAACTCGGTTTCAAAATCCTTTTGGAATATGTCCTTATCCATATTATCATAAAAATACGAAATAGCCCAACCGTTAACGCCGTTAGGCAACTCAATACCTAATTGATGTTTGCCTTTTTCAACATCACGCTTTATAAGGTTAGACAAAATACGCATTTTAAAGCCTATATCATTGTGTTCTTTCATACTTTACCTCGCATAAAATGTTAGCACCCTAACATTTTAACATTGTATGCTATAACTGTCAATAGTAAAATTGTTAATTTTCGGTGAATTTTCGCTTTAAAAAAGAGAACGGTTTTTACCGCTCTCTTAAATAAATTTTAAAAACATCGTGTTTTTTAAATTTTCAACCACTTGAAAATCTAAGACATTTGTGGTATAATAGCAATACTATTTCGTAAAGGAATCAAAATTTATGAAAACTTATACAATAGTCGCAGGGGTAAATGGCTGCGGAAAAAGCAGTCTTACAGGTGTATTGCGAACCGAAATTGACAACCTTGGTATAATTATTGATGTAGATAAAATCACTTTTGCCAATGACGGTAATGCTATTGATGGTGGAAAACAAGCCATTAAGCTTATTGATGAATGTTTAGAAAAAGAAATTTGCTTTACACAAGAAACCACCCTTTCAGGTAAAAAGACGCTTAACACAATTAAGCGCGCTACCAATAAAGACTATTATATCCGTCTTTATTATGTTGGACTGGATTCTATGGAAGAAAGTCTTTTAAGAATTGAAAACCGCGTCAAAAAAGGTGGTCACAACATTGACACAGAAGCTGTTGAGCGTAGGTATAATAAACGCTTCGAAGATTTACTTGCAATTCTTCCCTATTGTAACGAAGCTACATTTTACGATAATGACAACGGATTTGTCACAGTTGCAAAATATAAAAACGGCGAGCTTCAACCAATAGGTCACAACAAACCAAAATGGTTAGTTGAACTTATAGAAAAAATGAGATGATTAAAACGCAGGGTTTCCCCTGCGTTTTTCTAATTTATTGGCACTAATAACATTTTTTTACCGCTGATATTCTCATTTTCTAAGTCATTTATTGCCATAATTTCTTGGATACTTGCATTATATTTACGGGCAATATTCCAAAGCGACTCTTGATTCAAATTAAAGCAAACCACCATACCGCCTTTTTTATTGCATTTACAGGGCTTATCGGCGAAAATTTGCATATCGGTTATAAGCATAACCTCATTTTTTTCATAAACCGCTCCCGAAATGGTAAGCTCGGCTCGAAGCTCAATACAGTTGGCGTTAAGTATTGTAAAGCCTGATGAAGTAATTTCTATCACAGGGTCGAATGAAAGGTTTTCACTGCTACAGCTTGTGGTATGGCTCCATTCAAAATCCACTGCCTTTTCGTAAAAGAAAACGTTATCTTCCCCGTCGCAAGCAAGCATTGATGCCAAGACTGTAGCGTTGAGGCAGATTTTATCCTTTTCAAAGCGCACCTTTTTAGACTGAACTTCACACCAAACATCTACAACAGATGCAATATTCTCCGAAAGCTCTACATTTTTCTTTATATGGCAGTTTTCATTCACGGTATCGCATATACGATTGAAGGTAAGCGGTTTTTTTGTGAGCTCGGTTTCATACTTTGTAGAAAATGCATCTTCAATAACCGCAATTTCATTAACACAATAGCTTTCGCATTTTAAAAGAAGCTTGGCATTAACCGAGAAATTACGGCATTCTCCGCCCATAACGGCAAATGGCTTTACTTCTAAAGAAGCAATTTCGGGCTTGATATCGCACTCGCAAATTTCGGTTATTCCCGGCATTTCTATAATTTGGCTAAAGGGCAAATTGGTTTTTAAAACCTGCGGCGCTTTTAAGCCTTCGGCACAGTAAAGCACCGTTAAAGCCATTTCACCCTTTGCTACCGTCTTATCATTCATAATCTTACATTCGCTTATAATCGGTGACGCTTGCGTTCTTAAAATGCTTAAAACGGGTGGTTGCGTATTACCTATGCTGATTTCTTCTTCAATAGCAAGGTATTTTTCGCGGTAAACAATCGGTACGGTAGCGGGAGCTATCATACGCTTAAGCTCTACATTACTGTCATCATAATCCGATACAATTTGATTAGAGCAACGCTTAAATACACGAATATTCAAGGATACCGCACCGTGAATATCCACCTTTCGTCCTGTTACTGCACGGCAGTTTATGTATTCGCATTTAGAAGATACTGCTAAATTAGTGCTATCGCACTCGTCAGGCATTTCTTTAATTTTGCTAAAGGGATATAAATACTCATAAGAGCAAAGGTTATTAGCATTATCACAGTACAAAAGGGTAATTAAAACATTACCGTCTACAGTAATATTTTTGCCGTTTATACCCTTTGAAATAATCCGCGTTACCGCCTTGCACTTAAATATTTTAGAAATATCGGGGCAGTAATCGGGTAAAGTAAAATCTACATCTACAGGCTGCTCGCAAATTTCACTGAAAATATTTTCGTTATAGTAAACACCTGTCTTTAAAGCTTTATTCTCCATAAAAAAATCCTCGCTTCATAACTTTTTAGTAAAGTTTATTCGCAAGGATTTATTTTTATTACAATATTATTTTCTTTTTACAATGTTGTCCATCGATTTTACTATACACCCATCTTCAATTACACCGCGAAGCGCATTTAAAGGATATACAGATGTATTCTTACCGATAACTGTACCTGGGTTTATTACACAGCCGCAGCCTATGTCGGCACAGTCGGCTAAAATACCGCCTATTTTTCTAAGACCTGTTTCAATGTCGGGGTTTGCATGTATTACTACCGCCTTACCGTCAGATTTAAGGTTAGAACAAATAGAACCTGCGCCCATATGTGCCTTATTACCTAAAACCGAATCACCAACATAATTATAATGCGGAACCTGTACTTTATTAAGCAAAATACAGTTTTTAAGCTCGGTAGA